>DATLAK010000023.1 GCA_035527535.1 Armatimonadota bacterium | reverse complement strand
GCCGGGCAGCATCGCGCACCGATTCCTGAACCTGACCATGGAACTGCTCCAGCGCCGTGGCGGCGCTATCCTCTTCGGCTAGAACGGGCGGACCGATCTGCATTGCAAGGACCAAGGCACCGGATATGAGCATCCTCGTTCCCATAGTTTAATGATGGATTGAATTTCCACGAGTGGCATTGAGTTCGATCAATCCGCTGGAGCATTTTCCCTCCCCACGCTGGGCTCAAGAGCATGAAGAGGCGCGAAGCTTGGCCCATACCTATCTGTAGGTCACTCCGCCCGAGGCGATTGTAGGCACGATAACCGACGGATTGCCGACCGTCGCGCCCGAGCGTCGGGTAGCCCTCTCATGACTCCTCCATGCCCCGACGCTGTGCAGGCGTTGCCTCTGCTAATCCGGTGACGCCCGTTCCATTGGCAGGCCGAAGCCGAGCGTTGACCCGCTGCTCGGCGCCGCCGGACGGGAACGCGACGCAGTCGCCTTTTTCTGGGCGGCCGTCTACCGTGAGCTCCACGCGTCCGGTCCCCAGTCGGTCGGGATCCTCGATGTGGATCACGAGCACGCCGTCCGGTCCTGTGATCCGCGCCTCCACGCTGCCCCAATCGCGCGGCAAGCAGGGCGAGATCCTGACCGCGCCGTCTTCGAGCTGTAGGCCAAGAATACCCTCGACGCCCAGCCGCCAGGTCCAGCCCGCGGCGCCAGTGTACCACGTCCACCCCGCCTGGCCCGCGCCGGGCGCAGCGCCCCTGACGTCGGCAGGCACGACATAGGGCTCGGCGCGATATAGCTCCGCGTCGGCGCGGCAGGAAGTGCGACGGATCGGGTTGATCAGATCGAAGATGCCGTGGGCCCGGTCGCCGTCGCCCAGCCGAACATGGGCGAGACCCAGCCAAGCGGCGGCGTGCGTGTACTGGCCGCCGTTCTCCCGCACGCCCGGAGGGTAGGCGCGGATGTAGCCGGGATCGCGCGGCGTCCGGTCGAAGGGTGGCGCGAGCAAGCGCACCAGTCGGGTTTCGCGGTCGACGAGGCGGGCGCTTGCCGAGGCCACCGCCTCCGCGGTCCGCGTGGCGGACGGACCGCCCGCAAGCGCTGCCCAGGATTGGGCAATGCTGTCGATCTGGCATTCGTCGCAGTCCTTTGAGCCCCAGGCCAGCCCGTCATCGTCAAAGGCGCGCGCATACCATGCGCCGTCCCAACCTGCATGGTCGGTGGCGCGGCGCAGGTCTTCGGCGCTGCTGCGCCAGATTCTCTCGAGATCGTCGCGCCCGACGACCGCGGCGAGATTGGCAAAGCCGTCGGCGCAAACGGCCGCGAACCAGCCCAGCCACACGCTTTCGCCCCGCCCGTTGCGGCCGATGCGGTCCATGCCGTCGTTCCAGTCGCCCGCCCCGATCAGCGGCAATCCATGTGCGCCGGAGGTGACGCCATGGTCCATCGCTCGTCGGCAGTGCTCGAAGAGTGTTGCGTGCTCGGTCCCGTGCTCGAACAGAGCGTAGCGGTCTTCCTCGTCGTCGGCGAGCCTCGGCGCCGAGAGGAAGGGCATCTGCTCCTCGAGGATCGACGTGTCGCCGGTGGCTGCCACGTAGCGGCTGGTTGCGTAGGGGAGCCAAAGGAGGTCGTCCGAGAAACGCGTCCTCACGCCCCGCCCTGAGGGCGGATGCCACCAATGCAGGACGTCGCCCGCCTCGAACTGCCGGCTCGCGCATTCGAGGATGTGCGCGCGGACCCGCGCCGGCTCAGTGAACATCAGGGCCATCACGTCCTGAAGCTGGTCGCGGAATCCATAGGCGCCGCTGGCCTGGTGGAACCCTGCCCGCGCCAAGACACGGGAGCCGAGTGTCTGGTGCAGCAGCCAGCGGTTGATCATCAGGTCGAAGGCGGCATCCGGCGTCGCGATCTGGACGGCATCGAGGCGGCGGTCCCAGATCTTCTCGGTCTCGGCCAACGCGGCGCGAGCCCGTTCCAGGTCGGACCACTCGGCGGCCAGCCTCTTCATCTCGGCCAGATTGCGGCCTTCGCCAAGGACAAAGACGACCTCCTCGGTTCCGCCCGGCGCGAGGTCAAGATGGACCTGAAAAGCGGCGCAGGGATCGGCGACGCCCTCAACTTTGCCGCTGAGGTTCGAGCGGACGAGCCCCGCAGGCTGGGCGCGTCCACTTTCGCGGCCAAGGAACTCCAATCGGTCGCAGGTCAGGCTGTGGGGAGGGTGGCTCGAGGTAAGGAAGGCCACACGCTCGCCGAATTCCGGGTTCCAGCCGTTGCGGGCGGTCAACGCATGACTGGCGACGTGATAACCGCAGACGACATGAGGTCGCGCCACGCCCGCGAGTGCACCGAGCAACCACTCGGCGTAGTAGGTCGCCGTGAGACGGCGGCTGCTCGCGCCTGGATTTGAGACCCGCAAGATCGCGAGCTTGACCGATGCGGCCGGAGGCACAAAGACGGTGAGACGTTGCTCCAGGCCCTCGCCGTTGCGCAACCAGGTAGTCGCGCCAGCGCGATGACGGATTTGACAGATTGCGACGCCGCCAGCAGGCTATGGGGTCGGCGTCCAAACTTCGGCGGTCTCCTCGTCGCGCAGATACAAGGCCTCCGCCTGCGGGTCGATGACCGGATCGTTGGACCACGGCGTGAGACGTCTCTCACCGCTGTTGAGTCCCCATGTGAAGCCTAGGCCGGCCTCGGAGACGATGGAGCCGAAGGTCTCGTTGGCGAGCACGTTGCACCAGGGCGCAGGAGTGCGAGTGCCCGACTCTAGGTGGATCACGTAGTCCTTACCATCCGGAGAAAATCCGCCATAGCCGTTGTCGAATGACAGATCGGTGGCGCGCGCGAGCGCAACCGTGGGATTGGGTTCGGGCGTGGGGGCACGCACCGGTTCGAAACGGGGCGGTGTGCTGCGCTCGGGCTTGGGCGTAGGTCGCGCTTCGGCCAGCGTCTGAGCCGCGCCATCGAGGATCACCCGGGCCGTGGTTTCGAGCATCCGTCGCTCCAATCCGCCGATCCGATCAACCGCGTGCATATGGATTCCACCCTTGCCGCCCAGCCCTTCGGTGGCTCCCGCGTCGCGCAGCGCCGAGATGAGGCGGTCGCGGATCGGCTCCTCGTAGCCCGAGGTTCCGGCGCGCAAGATGACGAGGTCTGTGCGCAGGCCGTGCCGGCGCCACCACTGGTGCGCCCGAATCGCGGCGGGAAGCAGCCTCGCCTGTTCAGCGTCGGTGACGCGGACCAGAACGATCGGCAGATCGCCCGATAGACCCAGGCCCCAGAGGCGCGGCTGGCCGGGAAGTTCGGCACGGGGATTGTTGGCTGCGGGCCGTGGAAACAGCAGGTCTCGGCAGATAGCCTGTGCGTCGGACAGTGCTGCCGCCGTGAGTCCGAGCCGGTGCGCTTCCAGCGCGACCGAGCGTGCGGCGTCTTCGAAGGCCCAGTCGAGACCCGCGGCCGTCGCGTATCGCTCGGCGATTTCGAGTGCAGATTCGCGCGAACCAGCAGCAATTGTCATGAAGGCCACCTGCGTTCGCCCGCGCGGTGCCACCCGGACCGTGGCTCGCAGCGCCATGACGGGATCGAGTGTCCACCCAGTCGCGCCTGACAGCGTGCCGGCCGCGCCTGGGGGCCGCGCTGCATCGCCATGGCGCCCGAGAAAGGCGCGACGGTCGGTTTCGAAGCCGTCCGGCACGACGCCGGGGCCCTCGCACAGGACGCCGTGGAACAACACGGGCGGCCGATCCCCGGGACGCCGCGATCGTCGGGTGAACAGCAACCCGTCGAGCGAGGCCAGTCGCTCGCTGTGCACAAAAAGTTTGCTGAATGCTGGGTGTCGCTCGTGTGCGGCGGCCGGCGCGAGCACGACCTCGGCGTAGCTTGTCAGATCGATCTCGCGCGCGCTGCTGCTCTCGTTGACCAGTATGACGCGGCGGATCTCAACGTCGTCGCCCGGCGCGACGACGATTTCCAAGCTCACGGAGAGGCCATGATCGCGTTGGTGAAACTCTGCCTTGTGTGCGTGGAAGACGACCTTCGCGTCTTGGTCCGGCGCGCCGGACGGCCGATGGCCGAGAGACCAGACCGCGCCGGTCTCCGCGTCACGCAGGTAAATCCGCGCATTTCCGTCGTCGCACACTGCGTCCCCGGTCCAGCGGGTCAGGGACTGATCGTGCCACCACAGGGCCCCGCCGCCGGCGTCGGTAATCCAAGACGCCATGCGTCCATTGCCGATGACGTGGACCTGTGGGGAAGGTGCGGCCGGACAGCCCCAGCCATGCAGCGGCGGCACCGCCTTTCCGGCGAGATCGGGAACGGTGGTCTCGACCTCGGACGCCTCTTCTTCCGGAAACTCCCAGGGGACGCGTTCCTGCAGCAGAAGCTCAATCGACTGCATTCGGGGATCGCGACCGAAGCGCCTGATGAGAATATCGCCGTTGACCGCGTTGTCGATGGCCGCGAGGATCATTCCCTGATGATGGGCCATGAAAGCCTGCACCGGGGTGAAACCTCCGCGCGCGGGCCGCCGGTCGGGGGTGAAGTCCGCCGACTCGAAGCTGCCATAAAAGCCGCGAAGGCCCATCTCGTCAAGCCGGCGAAGATTCCTCACCGCTGTGACGGGCGCGATGGCGAGCGCCAGGGCGCTGGCGTATGGGGCGACCACGTAGTCCTCGGAGAGACCGCGTTTGAGGCCGAGGCCCGGGACGCCGAACGCCTGGTACTGGTAGCGGTGCTCCGCGTCGCGGGCGGCGTAGGCGGATTCCGACACGCCCCAGGGCAGGCCCAGTTTCTCTCCATAGCGCCGCTGCACCGCGACCGCGGCGCGCTCGCTTTGGCCCAGAAGCCGCCCGGCTTCGCTGCGCAGCAGAAGTGACGGCATCAGGTATTCGAACATGGAGCCGTTCCAGGACAGCGCTGTCAGGTCGCCCCCGGCTCGCGTAATCGGGCGACCCAAATGGAACCAGTGCTCGGTGGGTACGTCACGCTTGGCGATGGCGAAATAGCTCGCCAGTCGCGCTTCAGTGGCTAGGAGGTCATAGTGGTGGAGATCCATGCGGTCCGAACTAACATTGTAGCCGATGAAGAAGGTCCGGGTCTCGCTGTCATAGAGCAGCCCGAAATTCATCCCAAAGGCCATACTGTTGGCGCGGTCCGCGCTCTCCAAAAGACTCTGTCGCAGGCCAGCTTGGGCACTGGTCCCGCTCTCGACCGCTTCGATTAGATCGGCCAGCCACTGTTGCGCCACTGCATCCTCGCCCTTAGCCGAGCCCAGCGAGGCACGTGCCGCCGCACCGGCCTCCTCCACCGCATCCAGAGGTATCTCCAGGCCCAGAAGCCCGTCGATACGCCGCGCGAGCGGGGCGAGGCCGGGCGGTGGCGTCTTGGTCAGGCCGCACCAGGGCGCGAGGGCGTCAAGGTCGCGCTGCATGCTCGCGATATGGTGGCTTACCCGCTCCAACCAGACGTGGATTTCGCGTGGATCAGTCTCCGCAGCCGCGTCCAGGGCACCCGTGATGAGTGTTTCCAACTCGGGCCAGTCGCGCGCGCAAAGGTCGGCCAGCCCCGGGTGCCACTCTGACGGTGCCGTTCCGAGCGAGGGCATGCGTCCAAGCATCGCGTCGAGGTGGCGGACGATCGCATCCCGGTTGGGCTGCGGCAGCGCGACGACCGCCTCGCGCAGCAGCCCGATCGCATCCTCAAGCCCAGTCCAAAGCACCGGCGAAAGCGCGGGCCCATGCGTTGCCTCGATGCATCCTTCGCGCAGCGTCAAAAGGCTCACGGCGAGGTTACCGCTGTCTACGGTCGACACATAGCGCGGCTCCAGCGGCTGCAATGTGCGGGTGTCGAACCAGTTCAGCACATGGCCGCGATACCGCTCCAACCGGTCGAGCGAGTCGAGCACATTGCGCGTGCGCATCGCGAAGTCCCGCAGGCCCACATGGCCAAAATCCCAGGCTGCCAGCGATGATAGGAATAGCATCCCGACGTTTGTGGGTGAGGTCCGGTGAGCGGTCTCCTCGTGCGGTTCGGTCTGGTAGTTGTCAGGCGGCAGCCAGTTGTCGTCCGGCCCGGCGAAGGTTTCAAAATAGAGCCAGGTGCGCCGAGCGAGGCGGCGCAGAAACATCCGGTCCTCGGTGTCCAAGATTTCGGCCGGCAACCGGCGTTCGCGGCCAATGAATAGAGCGATCTCGGGCGAGACGAACCAGAGCAGAAGGAGCGGCGCGGCACCGAGCAGCGCCTCAGGACTCGTCGCGGCGAGCGCCAGCGCGATCAAGGCTGCGAGCACGGGGGCGCCAGCCATCTCGGCCCATGCCCGGGTGCGCCCACCCTCCATCAGCGCCGCAGTATGCGCGGCTGAAGTCCATTCTAGCATCCTCCGCCCCGAGACAAAGACACGCCAGCAAGCCCGGGCGATGGCGTCCACGGAGATCACCGCCTGGTGGGCCAAGAACACGGTGGCGAGCAGACAACGCCCAGCATGGTCCGCCAATCGACGCAACCGTCCTTGCACCGCGCCTCGCCGGCGTCCGCGGGCGAGACTGGTTACGAGGTCGGTGAACAGATATGCTCCTGGCGCTGCCACCGTCAGTACCGACCAGATCCAGGAGGCGCCGGGCAGGGCCAGCCAGCCGGTCGCTGCCAGCGCGACGAGCGCTGCGGGAATCAGACTGCGGCGCAGGTTGTCGAAGATCTTCCAGCGATCGAGTGCGGAGAGCGGATTTGAAAGCCGTGCTCCGTCGCGTCCCGGCACCTTCCCCACGAGCCAGGGCAGAAGCTGCCAGTCGCCTCGCACCCAGCGATGCCAACGACGGGTGTATTCAAGATATCTCGATGGAAACCCCTCATAGAACACTACGTCGGTGGCCAGCGCCGCGCGCCCGTGAAGCCCCTCGAACAAGTCGTGGCTGACGAGCGCATTCTCCGGGACACGTCCGTGGAGGCTCCGGCGGAAGGCAGCGACGTCGTAGGCGCCCTTGCCGATGAAAATACCTTCGCCGAAAAGGTCCTGATAGACGTCCGAGACGGCCCGGCTGTATATGTCGATGGATGTGTCGCCGGTATAAAGCCGCGTGAAGAGCGACCGGTCGCCCGCCTCGGGCGAGATCTCGACACGGGGCTGGATGAAGGTGTAGCCGCGCCGCGCCCGTCCCGTCGCGCCGTCGAACTCCACCTGGTTCAGCGGGTGGGCGAGCGCGCCCAAGAGGCGGTTCATCGATCCCGGCGACGCAACGGTATCGGCATCGAGTGTGACGACGAAGCGTACGCTGCGCAGAGCCGCGGTATCGCCCTCGCGCACCGCGAACGCATCGGTCGCCTCGCCGAGGACAAACTCGTTGAACTGCTCAAGCTTGCCGCGCTTGCGCTCCCATCCCATCCAGCAGCCTTCGGCCTCGTTCCAACGGCGCTTGCGGTGAAGCAGCGCGAAGGGAGCGTGATCGGGGTATCGCTCGTTCAGCCGCCGCACGCCCGCGGTCAGTGCCGCCTCGATCGGCGCGTCCACAGGCGTGTTCTCGGCGTCGGCATCGGCCAAATCGCTGAGCAGCGCGACGCGCATGAGCGGATCGGGGTTGGTAAGCCAGTGCGCCTCGAGACGCTCGATCAGGGCGGGGGCTTCGTCGGGCGTGCGCAGGATCACCGGGACCACCACGGCGGCCGCGCATCCCCCAACAAGGCCGTGCTCGAAGTCAAGCTTGGGGAGCACGCGCGGCGGGACGGCGAGGGTCACGACCCAGTGGGTCAGCGTCACGCTGATGATCGAGGCCGGCGCGAGCGAGAGGATCAGCCCCGCGGCCCATGCGAAGACGCCGGTGTTGAGCGTGGCGAGCAGGGCGGCTGGCAGTGCAAGCGCGGCGGCGCCAAAGCCGATCAGCGCGCCGGCGTAGCATGCGCCGGGATGGGCAAACGCCCAGCGTCGCAACGCGGCGACAGGCGCCACACGGAAGCCCAGCGCCACCTCGATCTCGGCGCGCCCTTCGGCGACCAGCCAGCACCCGACATGACCGCGGCGCGGCGCGCCAGTGTGTGCCCGCGCCAACCCAAGCGCCTCGGCGGCCACGTCCCATTCCGGCTGGCCGGCACCCAAAGCGATCTCCTCGACGGCCTTGCGGTACCGGTCGCGGGTGTCGAAATCCATCGCGGGATAGACACCCGCGGGATCGCCGCGCAGGATCGCCTCGACCCGGCTCACCTGGTCGAAGAAATCCCTCCAGGGTATGTTATCGACCGCCATCAAGGTGGAAATCGCGCGCGAGACAGCCTCGGTGGGGTCATGGGTCTCGCGATAAGTGGACCCGGGCGCCGGCTCGAAGGGTGCATTGAGTGCCGGTTCAAGCTCGGAGAACGCGGTGACGAGGGTCTCCAGACAAGCGAGGCGTAGCATGGTCGGGAACGCCCATAGCTCGGCAATCGTGAGTGGCGCCTCCTCTTGATAGGCGTCGACGAATCGCACAGCGATGGCGAGGCTGAGCTGCATATGGGCGGCGTTGAGCATGCCATGCGCCAAAAGGAAAATGCGCGGCATCCCCTTGCATTCTGGCGCGGAAAGGCATGGCAGGCGGCGGTAGAAAGCGGGCGGCATGTCCTCGCGAACTTGCCTGATGGCGCGGCGCACATGGTAGTCGTTGTCGAGAAGCCACTCTGCCGCCTTGGTGGCATCCGGTGGCGGATCGGCGCAGAGGCGGCGCGCACGGTCTAA
Source organism: Armatimonadota bacterium (assembly GCA_035527535.1). Classification (NCBI taxonomy): domain Bacteria; kingdom Bacillati; phylum Armatimonadota; species Armatimonadota bacterium. Next base: position 2,033 of record DATLAK010000023.1, on the reverse strand, counting down.
CCAGTTGGGCAGGACGTCCAGTTCGGCCCAGACCGGCGCCGCGCGCGGACGGCCCGGACAGACGCCATGATGCGCTCGGAGTGCGCTCGCCGCGAGTGCGAGAGCGTCCGGCGTGCCTCGCCCGGGCACCGTGGTCACGACAGGGTCCGGCCCGGCATTCTCAAACGTGGCGCGGCCGCGGAGCGGCGCAGCGCGGGCGGCCGCGCGGCGGCACCGCGCACCAGCAGAATTGGCGTTGCGGTGTGCGTCATCAGGAATTCGGCGGTGCTGCCGATGGGCAAGTCGCGATGACCGCTGAGCCCGCATGAGGAGAGAACAATGACGTCCACCTCCTCGTCCGAAATGACGCGGGCAAGAGCGTGCCGGGGATCATTGCTGGGCAGGAGCCGAATGCGCGTGGGCGTGCCGGTCAGAGGCATCCGGGCACGGATCAGGTTCAGATACCGCTGCGCGACCCGCTCGTTGCGGCGACGGAGCCGGTCGCGCAGATCGAGGTCTTCGGCCTCAAGCGGCCCGACTTCGGTCAGATCGACATCGGGCACGGCATGTATCAGAAGCACTTCGGCCTTATGGGCCTCGGCGAGTCGGATTGCGACAGGAAGGGCGCATTCTGCCCGCGACGAACAGTCGAGCGGCACCATCAGCCGCCGATACCGTATTGCATCCCCACCATTCTCCGTTGCCGGCACCAGCATGACCGAGCCGGAAACAGATTCGGCAACCTTTCGAGCCGTGCCGCCCAGCCCCCATTCCGACCAGCCACTCTCGCCACAGCCACCGAGCACCGTGAGATCGACCTTGTGCTCTTGCGCCCATTGGCAGATGCGCTCGGCGGCGGGTCCCTCTACCACGCAGGTTTCGATCTGCGCGGTGTCGCCCGCATGCGCCACCAGCCGCGCGATCTGCGCCTGCGCCTCACGGCGGCGCAGATCCCATTCGACCGGGTCGGGCGGAGTCTGACCGACGGCCGATGGCTCAAGCACACGCATCACCGTGAGACGCGAGCCCATGGCCTCGGCGATGGCGGCGGCGTGCGCCAAGACGCCGCGCGCTAAAGCGGACGAATCAACACAGGCCGCCACGTGGCGGAAGCCTGGTCGAAGGGCCACAGAGTGAGATGGGTCGGAGCGGGTCTGGAGACCGTCAAGATAGTCAAGCTCAGGCATGGCAAGATCCTCCCAAAATATCATTCGTCCACTGGTTCGAAACTGACGTTTCGATTCTCCGTCTACCGGTAGCTCAAGAATTCGCGGGACGCGGGACGCGAGATGCAAACAGCGACTTGAAATTTGCGCGAACACTCATGATCGAACCCCACCCAGGGACGATCGTTTTTCAAACGCAAAGGAGTGCTAAATTTGCAGTTTATACTACCGCAGGTTGCAGCGTCATTCAATGACTCAGATCAATGTTGGGACTGTCGGCAACCGGAGTCGGACTCAAGAGTCGGTTACACAGGCAGAGTACATCGGCGCCCATCTTATGCCCGTGTCGTTCTCATGGAAGAGTGATCGTTCGCCGGCCGCTCGCGCTTAATCGCTGACGGCAATCTCAGATCCCCACCATATCTGTCTCACTTCGCCGTTTTTGAATGTCGCGTTTCCATCCGAAGGCAGACATCCGGCTTTCAGCCAAAATCGGAGCCGGTCCGGAACCGGTGCTATGTCGCCTTCTGTACAGGTTTCTCGGACGCCGCGTCGCTGGGTTTGGGTTGCGCGCGGCGTTTCCTGGCGTCCGAGAAGCGCCAAGGCACGAAATCGCGGGGGCGGTGCGCGGAGGGTTCAGGAAGCCTTATGGGGAATTGGTGCCGCCCGGACTGGCGTCTGGGACAGCAGGGCGGCGACGACCGACAGAGATGATGCTATTGCGCCGGGGCTGATCGCGGATTCTGGGGCGGCGAGCGTCGGGCTGGCTGTCGCCGCGCCTGGGTAATGCTGCTGCCGGGTCGATGGCGCACAGCTGATCCGGCCGGCGGCGGCCTCTCGGATCGGTCATGATGTGCAGGAGGCGCTGTGGCAGGGTCATGAGCTGTC
>DATLAK010000022.1 GCA_035527535.1 Armatimonadota bacterium | reverse complement strand
CGTGCGTATCTGTGGACGCTGTTCCCTTTCCCACCAGCTCCTTGCTCATGAAGAGGATGCCTTCGCGGACACAGTACCCGAGGCCCTCATAGAACATCCTGGCGTCGCCGTCAGCGCCCGTCAGCAGCCCCGCGCGCTGCGCCCGCACCGCCGCCAGTCGCGCCTCGACCTCACGCATCAGCCGCCGGCCGATGCCCCGGCGCCGGTGCGCGGGCTCGACGGCGACGCGATTGATCCAGGCCCACCGCCCGTCCCAGGTTCCCATCGCGGTGCCGATGATCCGCCCCTCGCTTTCCGCCACCAGGAACGGCCCTGCGTCATGCGTGACCTTGTAGGCCAAGGCTTCCCGCCGGTCGCGCGGGCGATCAACCCAACCCATCGCCGCCCATAGCGCCGCCACCTGCTCGTAGTCCGCGTCACGGTAGGAGCGGAGACTGAGACCATCCGGCAACGCCTCTCCCTTCAAGGGAGAGGGGTTTGGCTGCGCCTCCCACTCCTCCCGCAGGACTGCCATCAGCACATCGTCGTGCCACTTGCCGTCAACGAAGAAGCTATCGCGCTCGACGCCCTCGTGGCGGAAGCCTGCCTTCTCGTAGCACCGAATGGCGCGCGTGTTGTAGGCGGCGACGCGCAGGGAGACCCGATGCAGGTCGAGCGTCTCGAAAGCATGGCGCAACATCAGCCGCACAACCTCGGTGCCATAGCCGCGACCCCAGTAGGAAGGGTTGTCAATGCCGATGCCCAGGCTGGCGCGCTGGTTCGCCTCATCCTTGATCTTGATGTTGACGTAGCCGATGTAGCGCCCGTCCGCCTCGATAGCGTAGCAGTGCCCCTCCTCCCCGCGCTGCACGCGCTCGAACCAGCGCCGCCGGTCGTCAATGGTCGGTCGGCGTTCGTCAACCAGGCTCCCGCCGTACATGTGCCTCAGCTCCGGCGTCCACACGCGCAGGGATTCCTCCAGGTCGCTCTCGCACAGCGGGCGCAGGAGTACCCGGTCGCCTTGAATCCTGGTCATCGCTCAGCCCTCCTCACTCACGGGCCTGTGCAACCTGCTTCCGGCTCAGCATAGGCTCGGGACTGTCCGCGAGCGCGACGATTTCCGCCAGCGGGGGCGGAACGCGGTTGACAGCGGAAGCCGTCGAACGCCCCTATGGCAGTGGCCACGAGTTCGCCTGAGACACGCCAGGCCACGGCGAAGCACGATTCCGCTCCAGGGCATGGAAGATGAACCGGCGGTCTTCTCCGGCGCGAGGCCAGAACCCGGTCCCCCTCCAGAGCGCAAGGGCCTCGTCCACCTCCTCGGGGGCGAGAGAGCACATTCCCTCAGGCGACTGACGACCCATCGTCGCACCCATCCTTCGGCTCCAGCGCCTTCCCCATCACGCTCGCCTTGCCATAATCCTTGTAGCCCAAGCTGCGGTAGAAGGCGCGGGCTTGCGTGTTCTCCGAGTTGTGGGTCAGACTGACCGCCAGCGCGCCCTTCGCGCGAAAGCGCTCCTCAAGCTCACCCATGAGCTGCCTACCGATGCCTTGCCTGTGGGAATCGGGGTGCACTACCACGCGATGGACCCAAGCCCGCCGGCCGTCCCAGCCGCCAATGACGGTGCCGACAATGCGCGCACCAAGGCAGGCGACCAGGAAGAGGTCGGGGTCGCGGCGCAGCTTCTTCGCGATTTCATCCGGAGTGTCTGACCGCCGCGAGCCAAACCCGGTGGCCTGCCACAAGGCCGTCACCTGGTCATAGTCGGCAAAGGTGAAAGGCCGAATGCGAACTCCGCTGTCATGTGGCACAGCCGTTTCCGAATCCCGATTCATCCGGGCCCCCGGCTGTGTCGCTCCGAGTCCCGTGGCCGCACTACACGCCTCCCACTCCTCGCGCAGGATCGCCATCGTCACCGCGTCAACCCACTTGCCGCCCTTGAGGTGCGACTGGCGGCGAACGCCCTCGTGGCGGAAGCCGGCCTTCTCGTAGCAGCGAATGGCGCGCGGGTTGTGCGTCCACGTCTCCAATTGGATGCGATGCAAGCCGCGCTCCACGAAGCCGATACGCAGCATCTCGCGCGTGGCCGCGGCGCCGTAGCCCTTGCCCCAATACGACTTCTCGCCGATGTGGATGCCGAAGTTGGCGGTATGCGCATCGTGCACAATCAGACCGCACCCGCCGACGTGGCGCCCATCAACCTCGATCGCCCGCATCACGTGAGGGTAGTCCGGCGCCGAGATGTGCGCGAACCACTCCCGTTCCTGCTCCAGGGTCATCCCCGGGTCCCGCAGCAGCCATTGGGTAACTTGAGGGTCGTTCAGCCACCGCACGTAGTCCGGCAGGTCGGCCTCCGTGATCGGTCGCAGTCGCACCTGGGCGTCAGCCATTGTCGTAATCTCCTTGCCGTTCGGACACAGCCGAGGGCGGCGGTACTACATCAACAGAACACGAAACCACAGGCTGATTCTGCTTGCCTGTGGTCTCGCCGGGTGCGGGGCTAGGAGTGGTCTGACTTCAGCGCATCAGGGCGGACCAGCAGGCAGATGCGTGGGGACGCGCAGGACGTACGCGCGGCGATCCCCGAAGATATTGATGAGATACGCGCTCTGCCTGCTGATACGAATCATGGCGAAAAGAGCATAGCACTCGGCCCTCCCCATGTCAAGCGTTTGGCGATGCGTGGCGATGCGTGGTTAGCGTTGACCTCACCGGCTTGGCTATGGTTTAATGGCGGCGTGAAACCTCCCAGGGTGGAAGCTACCGCCGCCGCTTCCGTGGTTGCGCTGAGCCGGCCCGCTCTCAGGGTCGGTGTCTCCGTCGCCGTCGCCGTGGTGCTGCTCACCTGCTACTGGCTGACGCTCGCGCCCACGATCACCGACCCCGATTCCGGCGAACTGGCGACCGCGGTGCACACCATGGGCGTGGCCCACCCCACGGGTTATCCCCTGTACCTGATGGTGGGCAAGCTGTTCGACTTGCTTCCCCTGGGCGAGCCGGCGCGCCGCATCGCGTTCTTCAGCGCGGTGTCGGCGGCGGCGGGCGGGGGGCTGCTGTGCTGGATGCTGATCGCGCTTACCGGCAGCGGGGTGGCGGGGGCGCTGGGAGGGCTGACGCTGGGGCTCAACTGGTGGGTATGGCGCCTGGCCAACCAGGTGGAGGTCTATGCGCTCCACATGTTGCTGGTATGTGTGGTGCTGGCGATGTTCGTGCGCTGGCTGGAGCAGCGCACGCCGCGGCGGCTCAACCAGCTCGCGTTCTGCTGCGGCCTGGCGCTGACCCATCATCGCACCTCGGCTTTCTTCATCATGCCGGTGCTGGTATGGGCGCTGATAGCGACCAGACCGGTGAGGGTGCTGGGGCTGGCCAAGACCGTGGGGTGGGGTCTGCTGCCGCTGCTGTTGTACGGGTGGCTGCCTTATCGCTCGGCCCACCATCCGCCCATTGACTGGGGCAATACCAGCGCCAGCCTGCGCAGCTTTCTTGCGCATGTAAGCGGAGCCGTCTACGCCGGGTATGCCCTGGGCGACGTCGCCACCAACGCGTGGGCCCAGAGCGAGCTGCTGTTGCTGCGGTTGTGGAAGCAGTTCCATCCGGTGGGGCTGGCGCTGGCGGTGGCCGGCATGGCCGGCATGATGCGTTCGTCCCGATATCGCCCGCTGGGGATCTCGCTGCTCCTGAGCTTCATCGCGGTCGGGGCGTGGGCGGCTTTCTACCGGGTGCCGGACAAGGACGTCTTCTACTCGCCGGGCACGATCATCATCAGCGCCTGGTGCGGCGCGGGGCTTGGCTATGTCCTGATGGGAGCGCGTTCGCTGAGTCTTGGCCCGGGCCTGGTGCGCGTGGTGGGGGCGGCCGGGGTAATGGTGGCCCTCGCGCTGTCGCTGGACTTGATGGCGACCAACTGGAAGCTGTCCGACCGCAGCCAGCAATATGCCTCCCTGGAAGAAGCCAAGGTAGCCCTGTACCGCTTGCCTGCCAATGCCGTCATCTTGGTTCGGAGCGATGAACACTACGGCGCATACAATTACTACTACCATGTCCTGCGCCACAGACCCGTGCTGCCGGTGTACAGCTACGGCCTGATGCTCCAGTCGTGGTATCAGCCGCTGCGCGACCCGCTGCTGGCCGAGGCGGTCTTTCTGGTGATAGCTGATCCCCCCGACTCGAGGCCCGCCCACTTGCTGACCGAGGTCCGGCGGCGCACTGATCCCAGCCGCCCCCTCTACACCGACATCGAGCTCAAGCGCGTGCCTCCCGGCTACGTGCTGTTGAAAGACCGCGTGCTCTATCGGCTGGTGGCTCCTCCCGGTATCCCCCAGGCGGCCGACGCTCCCGGCGCGCGGCCGCTGCTGCAGCTTCCCGGCGGCGCCGGCAGCCTGCTGGGCGTAGCGACGCCGCGACGGCTCAAGCGCGGCGAGCCCTTCGCGATTACCGCCGCCATTCGCTGGAGCGGGAGGGTTCCGCCCGACGGGGAGCTGCTTATCGCTTTCATTCACTCCACCATCGCGCAGCAAGTGGCCGCGGGCAAGACCGAGGGCGCGCGCGAGCTCGTGCTGGTGCGGTCGTGCCCGCTGCTGTTCGGCCTGGCGTCGCCGGCCAGCCGCAGCGGCTGGCACTACCAGCAGACCTTCAACGCCTTGTTCCCCCCACATATGGTTCCCGGCCGGTACCAGGTGTTCGCCCAACTGGCGCGAGACAAGGGGAAGACCCCGCTGGCGCCGGCGGGCGCCGTGTCCCTCAGATGAATACGGCGGAATCGCCATTGACCGGCCGGGCGCGGCTGTGGCAGAATAGGCGCGTGAGATCTCTGCGCGCGCTGTCTGCCGGCGTCCGGGGCTTCCCCGGCCTGCGCCGGGCGGCCCTGCGGATCGGCCTCCCGGTCGCCGTCGCGGCGGCGCTGCTCATCTGCTACTGGCTGACGCTCGCGCCCACCATCACCGACCGGGACTCGGGCGAGTTGGCCACCGCGGTGCACACCATGGGCGTCGCCCACCCCACGGGTTATCCCCTGTACCTGATGGTGGGCAAGCTGTTCGACCTGCTTCCCCTGGGCGAGTCGGCGCGCCGCACCGCGTTCTTCAGCGCGGTGTCGGCGGCGGCGGGCGGGGGGCTGCTGTGCTGGATACTGATCGCGCTTACCGGCAGCGGGGCGGCAGGGGCGCTGGGCGGGCTGGTACTGGGGCTCAACTGGTGGGTGTGGCCCCAGGCCAACCAGGTGGAGGTCTATGCGTTCCACGTGTTGCTGGTGTGCCTGGTGCTGACGATGTTCGTACGCTGGCTGGAGCAGCGCACGCCGCGGCGGCTCAGCCAGCTCGCGTTCTGCTGCGGTCTGGCGCTGACCCATCATCGCACCTCGGCCTTCTTCATCGCGCCGGTGCTGGTATGGGCGCTGATAGCGACCAGGCCGGTGAGGGTGCTGGGGCTGGCCAGGACCGTGGGGTGGGGTCTGCTGCCGCTGCTGTTGTACGGGTGGCTGCCTTATCGCTCGGCCCACCGCCCGCCCATTAATTGGGACAATACCAGCGATCACCTGCTGTACTTCCTCGGGCACGTCGCGGGCATACAGTACTACTCCTTCGCGCTCGCCGACACGCGGGCCAATGCTTGGGTTCACACTCTGTCGTGGCTGGTGAAGCTGAACGAGCAATTCAGCATCGTGGGGCTGGCGCTAGTGCTGGTGGGGATGGTCGGCATGGTGCGTTCGTCCCGGTATCGCGCGCTGGGCATCTCGTTGACATTGAGCTTCGCTGTGGTGGCGAC
>DATLAK010000021.1 GCA_035527535.1 Armatimonadota bacterium | reverse complement strand
GTCCGTGTCAGCTAGGCTGCTCTGCGATAATACGAGTTGAGCAAGCCGCCGAGGAATTGCTCGCGGGCGACGGCGAGGCGCTGCGCGGTCAGCGCAGCGGGAAGCACGGGGAGGCCTCCCGTTGCCAAGCGCTCCGGTATTTGGTTGCCAATCCCCTGATGCGGCCGGTGGTAGTTGGAGAAGTCGCGATAGCAGGCAAGGGTTCTCCGCAGACTTCCCAGGCCGAACAGGATGAGCTGATCGAGACACTCTCCCGTCACGCTCCGCACCCAGCGTTCGGCATGGGCATTGGCGTCGGGGGCGCGAAACGGCGTTTTGACGATCTCCAGGCCGGCTCAGTGCAACGTAACATCCAGATCGTGCACCAGCGACCGCTGGATGCCGAGCTTCAGCAGTTCCCCTCGGATGCGCTGGTAGCCCCAGGCGTTCTCTCGGGCCAGGCGGGAGATCACAGCTTCGATCTCGCCTGGCGTCCGCGGTCGCCCCGGCCGCGTGCGCCGCGCGCTATAGTCCCACTTCTTCCGCTCCAGGCGGCGCTGCCAGGCCAGAATCGTCTCGGGCTTGACGATGCTCACCACCTCCTTCATCAGGGAGCGCCCCATCGCCAGCGCCGCCTCCATCAACGACCGCGGTTCCTCATCCGTGAAGCGCAGGCGGCCATTGGCCTGCGCTTTCTCCTTCAGAATCCGATTCTCCAGGCGCAGGTACTCATTCTCCAGCGTCAGCTCCCGGCACAGCAGCCGCGCCACCGTGGCAATCATCGGCAGTCCCATCCAGTCGACCCCGTTCCCGCGCTTCCTGGCCATCCCGGCGCCTCCTCAGATCACGATCCCGGCAGAGGCATAGGATAGCACGATCACCGTCCCCGCGCCATGAGCAAGGCGGATGAGTCTCTGGACAGCGCGGGCGCCGGCCTACAGAAACCGATCGCCGCGCGCCGGTTCCATTGACGCTTGACAAGGACACATGGTGGACGGGCAAGCTTCGCCTCTCAATGCGCCGCCCATACGCTGTCAGGCGTCACTGCCGCTGGCGGGGGATGGGCGCAGCACCCGGACGTCGCCGTGACGCAAGGTGACACCCTCACGGTCGAGCCATTCGAGGAACGGCAGAAGGTGCTTGCGGGACGCCCCCAGCAACTCGCGTGCCTCACCGACCGTCATCGTGTGCCGGAGCGCTAGAAACTTCCGCACCGCCTCACGCGAGCGCGCCAGCGCTTGGCTCTGCACCAGCGCTCCCGGGGCGAGCTGACGCAGATCGCCTGCGTCCACCAGGGCATCGAGCACCTGCTGCGTGTCCTGCCGGCTGAGCCCGCTGGCTGCGGCCAATTGCTCGATAGACAGCGCGACAATGCCGGCTGCGGAGCAGGCGGCCAGTATCTTCTCCCGAGCGGCGGCGAAGCGCCCCGCCCACTGCACTTGGTACCGGGCTAGACGCAGCCGTTCGCTGGCGAGGAGGACAGCGCCGCGACCGACCAGCGATTCGAGCGCCAAGCGCAGGCATTCGCGCTGCTCAGCGGTGGGCGCGGCGACCGAGGTGACGCGATTGAGCTGCACGAAGGATTTCAGCGGCGCGCCGGCATGGAGCGCGGCCAGCCGGGCGGTGATCGCGGCCTCCATGTCGCGCACTGCGGCGGCGCTGAACCAGCGGTTGCGTCGGCCGCCGACAGCGCGCCCCTGCGCGGTCAGTTCGTTGAGCGCCGACTGCAAGGCGGACCCAGAGACGCCGAGGGTGACTCGGAGGCCGTCGAGGGCCGCCCCGGACGCGCCCGCGCGGTCGAGGGCTTCCACCACCAGTTCCGGGAGCGGCAGTTGCTCGCGGTCGGCGACCTCGGCTGCCCCGGCTGCGGTGCGGCGCTTGGGTGCGTGCGGATCGAGAATAACACCGCCGCCGATCACTTGCATGGGCGAATAGGAGCGCACGACGAAGCGGTCACCCGCTACCGCGACCAGCGGCGCCTCTAGCCGCAACTGCACGAGCGCCGACTGGGCGGGGGCCAGCGCGTCGCCCTCGAGCAGCAGCACCCGTGCCATGACCTCGGCGGTCCCGTGGTGGACGCGGACACGCGTGCGCTGGGCGAGGGCGCGCGGGGCCTGCGAAGAGAGTGCCAGGCGGACGTCGGCGATCAAGGTCGAGGCAAGCGCTCCCGCCGTCACCAGCACGTCGCCGCGCCGAAGTTCCTCCTTGGACACGTCGGCCAGGTTCACCGCCGCGCGCTGCCCCGCGACGACCCGCGGGACGGCCTGGTTGCGCACCTGCAGCCCGCGGGCGCGCAACTGCCGGTCGGCCGGCAGACAGGTCACGGTTTCGCCGGCGCGCAGCACACCGGAGATGACGGTGCCGGTGATGACGGTGCCGACGCCCCTGAGCGTGAAGACGCGGTCCACCGGCAGCCGAAAGACACCCTCCGCCGAATGGGTCGCGACCTGGCCGGCGATGCGCGCCAGCTCGGCGTGCAGCTCGGGCAAGCCGTCGCCGGTGACCGCGGACACCGGGATAATGCGCGCGGCGTGCAGGGGTGATCCCGAGAGCAGATTCGAGACCTGAGCGGCAATTCCGCGAATGCGTTGCGGGCCCACCTTGTCGCGTTTGGTAAGCGCGACCACGCCTGCGGTAACGCCGAGGTACCGCAGCACGTCGAGGTGTTCGACGGTCTGCGGCATGACGCCCTCGTCGGCGGCGACGACAAAGAGAACGGCGTCCACGCCAGCGGCGCCGGCGACCATATTGCGCACGAACATCTCGTGCCCCGGCACGTCCACGATCGCCGCCGGCTCGGCGAGTTGGGGGAGCGGCAAGAAAGCGAACCCGAGGTCAATCGTCATCCCCCGGGCCTTCTCCTCGGCCAAGCGATCGGGGTCGGTGCCAGTGAGGGCACGGACAAGTGCGGACTTGCCGTGGTCAACGTGACCGGCGGTGCCGAAAACGACGTGGCGTTCCTGGTTCATCTCACGTAGGCAGCGCCCGGCAGGCTGCGGCCAGGGCCTTGCCGACCAGCTGGTCCTCATCGGGCAGCACCGTCCGCAGGTCGAGCAACACCGCGTCCTCGTGGATGCGGGCGACGATGGGCGGCTCGCCCTGACGCAGGCGCCAGGCGAGATCGCCAGGCGAAAGCCCTGACTCTCCGCCGCGCGAACCGGCCGGACGAAGGCTCACGACGAATGTCGGCAGCGTGTGTCCAGCCAGCGAGCCGCCGCCGACCTGCGACTCACCGGGTGTTGCCTCGACGACGAGCCATTCCCCGCAGTCGGCGGCGATGCGGCGCGCCAACTCTTGCGCGCGGACGCGGATCTCATCGAGCGGGCGCGTGAGGACGGACATGAGGGCGTGCTTCTGCGGCAGGCGCTCGGCATCGAGGAAGAGGCGCAGGGTGGCCTCGAGGGCCGCGAGGGTCAGCTTGTCCACGCGGAAAATGCGGTAGTAAGGGTTCTCATGCATCGCTTGGAGGGGCTTGCGTCGGCCCAGGATGATGCCGCATTGCGGCCCTCCCAAGAGCTTGTCACCGCTGAAGAAGACCGCATCGGCGCCGGCGGTCAGACTCTCCGCCGCGGTGGGCTCGTGCGGCAGCCCGAACCGACGCAGGTCAAGCAGGGCGCCGCTGCCCAGATCATGGGCGCACATGATCCCGTGCGCACGCGCCAGCGTCGCCACCTCCGCCAGCGGCGTCTGGGAGGTGAACCCTTGGAGGCGGTAGTTGCTCTGGTGCACGCACAGCAGCAGCGCGGTTTCCGGGGTGATGGCCGCCTGGTAGTCGCGCAGGTGGGTGCGATTGGTGCAGCCGACCTCGACTAGGCGGCAGCCGGCCAGCGCCATGATCTCCGGCATGCGAAACGCGCCGCCGATCTCCACCAGCTCGCCGCGCGACAGGACGACCTCGCGCCCGCCGGCCAGGGTGTTGAGGGCGAGCACGGTGGCGGCCGCATTGTTGTTGACGACCAGGGCCGCCTCCGCGCCGGTGAGCTCCTGCAGCAGCCACTGTACGTGGTCCTCGCGCTGGGAGCGGTCGCCCGATTCGAGGTCCACCTGAACATTGCAGTAGCCGCAGGAGATCTCGGCCAGCGCCGCGCCGGCGGACGCTGCCAACGGCGCCCTCCCCAGGCCCGTGTGCAGGATGACGCCGGTGGCGTTGATGACGCGGCGCAGGCTGGGGGCGACCTGGCGGCGCAAGATGTCGGCGGCGCGAGCGGCAAGCACCTCGGCGGAAATGTCGGGGGACTGCGCGCCGGCCCGCAGCCGCGCGCGGGCGTCGGCAATCGCGGCACGCGCGGCGCACCGGATCAGCGCGCGCGGCGCCTCCGGCGCCGCCTCGGCGAGGAGCGGCTGCGCAAGGAGGTCGTCAACGCGGGGCAGCTTGCGTAGCACTGAAGCAACTTCCTCCGTGGCGGGGAGCCGAGACCGCGGCACGCGCGGTCATTGTCCCGCTCATGTGAAACAGAAATCGGAGGCGTTCCGAAACACGTAGAGGGCGTCGCCCATGTGCACGCCGTAGATGACGGCTCCCACCATTGCTAGCAGGAGAAGCCCCAGAACCAGGTATCTCTTATCGCGCACAGTCTGCTCCCTGACTGGTGAGGATGGGTCGCGATCCGAAGGTGGCGCCGAGGGCGTCGCCTGCCGGGCAACTGCGGACGCAGTCCAGGCAGAGCACGCACTCCGCCGAGGCCTCCCGGCCCCCCGGCGTGTCAGGCACGCTGCGGCTGGCGGTGGGACAAACCTTCGCGCACCGCATGCACTTGGTGCACTTGACGGGGTCGGTACGCAGGCGCAGGAGCGAAGCGCCCGCGCCCAGCGCCATCAGCGCGCCCAGTGGGCACAGCGCCCGGCAGAAACCGCGCCGCGACACGATCATCAGCCCCAGTACCGCGATCAGTATAGCCAGTTTGCTCCAGGTACGCAAGGACATATCCGTGCGCGCCTGGCGACTGGAGACGAGCAGGGGCACACCGGCCTCCAGCGTGCCGGCGGGGCAGACGATGCCGCAGTAGTCCACGGCGCGGGAACTCCCGGAGGCGATGCGCTCGGAGGCGGTCTGGGCCTTGCCGCCGCCAAGCGCCAGCGGCAGCGCAATCACCAGAACCACGAGCAGCCCGTACTTCAGGCCGTTCGCCGCGCGCGGTAGCCGCCACTTGGGAGTGCGGAGGCGATGGAGCCAGTCCTGCAGGTAGCCGAACGGACAGGCCCAGCCGCAGAACGCGCGGCCGCCGGCTACCGCCGCCACACCGAGCGAGCCGATGATGTAGTACGGGATGCCGCGCACGAGGCCGAAGGAGATGATGCTGCCGATGGGGCAGGCCACGGTGCCCAGCGGACATGAGTAGCAGTTAAGCACCGGCACGCACAGATACTTGCCCAGCGGCGCGAGGAAGTAGCTGTTGAACAGGACGAGGGAAAACAACTGCACCCGGGCTCGCGCCCCCGAGTTGCCGATATCAGGCCGGTGGTTATGTTCGCTCATGGTCTCGGGACGCGTGCACCAGCGCCCGCAAATGGGAGGCAGGTGTGGTCGGCGCCAGGCCGCACGCCGGCGACACCACGTCGAAATCCCGCGCGGCGCGGCGGGCCGCCCGTTCAATCGCCGACACCGGCCCGCGCTCCAGCAGCAGCGCATCCACATTGCCCACCCGTACGCAGCCGGGCAGCTCGCGCCGCAGCAGTTCGCCGCTCACCATCGAGTCCACGCTCAGCGCGAGCGGCGGCAGGCGCCGCGCCAGAACGCGCAGCGCAGACAGCAGCGGCCGCACATCGCCGCATATGTGCAGTATAGCGGCTGCGTCGCTGTCGCGCAACACCGACAGCAGGCGGGTCAACGCGGGCAGCGCCAGGTGCGTGAAGTGGCGAGCGCCCAGCACCTCTCCCGTGGCGGTGGGCTCGGCGATCATGACACAGTCGGCGCCGGCAGCGCGCTGCGCGACGGCAAAGGCAAGCGTCACTCGCGCCATCGCCGCGACGATCTCCTGCGCCCGCGGCGGATCGCGCCGGGCGAGGCGCAGGAACACCCCTGCCTCCATGACCATCGCCGCCAAGCTTACCGGGCCGACCACGGCGCCGATGACCGGCTCGCCTGAGCGCCCGGCGGCGAGAAGGCGCAAAGCCGCGAGCACCACCGGCGCGCGCCCGGAGCGCTCGGCGTCGAACGCCGGCAACCGCTCGAGCCCCGCGGGGTCGGCAAACGCCTCCGCCTCCACGTGCGGCAGCGCGTTGTCGGCGCCCAGGTCCACGCGGCAGCCGAGCGCTTCCGCCTCCACCGTCATGCAGAAGGGCGCCGCCAGGCACTCCAGGTCGGTTTCGGCTTGGGTCGCGCGCACGAGGTCGGCCATGGCGTGGGGGTCGGAGTGGGCGCGGGGCCAGGCAGCGCCGCTGGCGCACATGGCCGAGCGCGTGGCCATGGTCATCATGCCGCCGGGGCAGATGACGGGGGCGCGGTCAACGCGCTCGCCGCGCAACGCGCGCAGCAGACGCTCGCGCGCGGTGCCAATGACAGTCATCGGCGGTGCCGTGCGCGTCGGCGGCGCATCAGTCGAAGCTTCCGTACTGCCGCACACCCTCCAGCATCGCCTCGACATTCGCGACCGGTGAGTCTATGGGCACTTCACACCCGCTGCCCAGCACGAAGCCCCCGCGGCACTGGCGGCCGATCGCGCACAAGGCGCGCACCTCTCGCAGGACGTCCTCGGGTGTGCCCTGCAGCAAGGTCTGGGCGGGGCGCACGTTGCCCATGAGAGCGACGCGGTCGCCCACGCGGTCGCGGGCCTCCGCCATCGGGATATCGTCGAGGCTGAGCAAGGCTGCGCGCGCCTCGAGTATGGCGTCGAGGATGCGGCTGGTCTGCCCGCAGATGTGCAACACCACCGGCAGGCCGCGTTGCGCGATGTGCGCATGTAGCTCCTGCAGATACGGTAGGGCAAACTCACGGAAGTGGGCCTCGCCGAGCACGCTGCCGGTCGCCACTGGATCAACCACCACCGGCACCCCGCCAACATCAATTACCGCATCAGCGAACCGCTTGCCCAGGTCGAGCGACATACGCAGCAGCTCGTGCGTCAGATCCTTGTTGCGGTAGAGGTCACGCGCTATCTGATCGGTCCCGCGCAGACAAGCAGCGGTGGTGAATGGCGCCGCGAAGCAGCAGCTCACCGCGACCTCATCGCCTACCGCCGCGACCGCCGTGCCGATGGCCTGGAGGCACACCCCGAGGCGCCCTGAATCCGCTGCGGCGGGCCTTAGGCGGCTGCGATCATCGGGATCGGTGACCGCCGGTCGCTCTACGCGGGGAACGTCGTCGTCGGGGTAGCGCAGTTCGGTGCCCAGCGCCTCGGCCAGAACCGCGGTATCAGAGAAGATGGTGATGAGGTCCTGCCCGTAGTGGCGGTAGGCCTCGACATGGCATTCCCCCATGATGCGGCCGTCCCGGTTGTGAGCGCCGATCTTGACGCCGGACATGCGCGCGGCATGATTGAGCACCAGCGGCACGCAGAGGAAACGGTCGAGATGCCCCCCGGTCAGAAAGCCGTTCAAGCGCTCCTTTGGGCTCATCCGGTCCTGCGCCATGGTAACCTCCCAGCCAGAGCCTGCGCCAGCTCGACGGCGTCCTTCGCATCGCGCCCGTGGCCGTCCGCCCCGATCTGCCTGGCAAAGGCAGCGGAGGTGGGGCTGCCGCCGATCATGACCCCGAAGCTTTGTCGCAGGCCGGCGTCGCACAGACCCTGGATGACATTGGTCATGTTCTTCAGAGTGGTGGACATGAGCGTCGAGATGCCCACGATGCCGCTGCCCGCCTCCTGCGCGGCAGCCACAAAGCGGTCGGCGCTGACATCACGCCCCAGGTCGCGCACGTCGAACCCGGCGGCCTCGAGCATGATCTTGACGATGTTCTTGCCGATGTCGTGGATATCGCCCTCGATCACGCCCAGGATGACACTGACCGGGGTGCGGTCGGGGGCTGCTTTAATGTGGGGCTTGAGCACCTCGATCGCCGCATACATCGCGTCGGAACAGACGAGGATCTCGGGTACAAAGTATTCGCCGCGGTCGTAGAGCTCCCCCACCTCGCGCATGCCTGCGGAAAGGCCCTCGGTAATGGCGACGTAAGGATCAACCCCGCGCTCGAGCGCGCGATGCGCCGTCGCGACCGCGCCTTGCTCGTCCATGTTGACAACCATGCGAGCCAGCTCCTGCAAGATATCATTCGCGTTGGTGGTCACCGCCCGTCTCCTCGCTCTTGCGTGATTCTGTGGGGCGCATTGCGCGATACAGGGGGTGGCGGGAGCGTGTGGGAATCGAACCCACCCAAGACCTGATTAGGGCCCCACACCGGGTTTGAAGCCCGGCAAGGTCCACCAGAACCCAACCGCTCCCGCAAAGTGGTGCCGCAGCCATGAGGGCGGCCGCAGCGGTGGCCGCGCTGCGGCCGCGTCCAGACGTAGCTCTGTGTATCAGGCGCCCGCCTACCGCACCGTCACCATGGCGGTTCCGGTGAGAGGCGAGCCTGCAGGCCCGATATCCACAGTAGCTTTGCACTTGTAGCTTCCCTTGGTGGCTACTCGCACGGAGTAGCAAGGCGCGCCCCCTCAGCCAAAGCCAAGGTCACTCAATTTGAACCGTTTGGCCAGCGTGGTCGCGCCGTGGGGGTCGCGCAGGACGACCTTTGCGACTTCCGCTTTCTTCCCATCCCTCTCAATCTCGGTAACCGTCGCGTCACCCGAGGTCACCCGGAGACCGATGTAGACGCTGCGTCCGGCGACCTTCGGCACCACCGTCAGCTTGAACGCCGAGGGCCCCGGAATGCCCCAGGTCGGTGCGGCTTCAGGGCGCGGTGCGGTCTCAATCAAGTCATAGTTGTAAAGGTACGCCCATTCCGCGCCCTGGGCATCCCGTAGACACGGCCCGATGTTTGCCTGCGCTAGCCAGTGGGCGCCCGCCTGCGCCGATGGTCGAAGACTTCCGCGCAGGAAGGTGATCGCGGCTCTGGCCCCGCACCAGCCCCGAGGGAGCGCGCGGGACGCCACGGGAAGAGCGACGGACGGGAAGATCACCGCCGATGGCAAGGATCGCACTGGCTGAACCGGCGAGGCCACTTGCAGCGCGGCGACCGACGTCGCCAACCGCATCTCCCGCTGCCACAGTTGGACGTAGACGACGTTGCCCGGCGAAACTTGAATGCGGGTGTAAACGGCATCATTCTCCGTCGCCCCAGCCGGACCCAGCCCAGCCAGCAGCGCCACCACCAGCATTCCTGACGCCAACCTCAGCCTCGCCATGGTCATGCCCGCTCCAGTCGGGATTCCCCATCAAATTGGGGGAATCCGCATGCTTTGCGGATACCTCCGCTTGCCTACCTCAACATGCGACGTTTCAATGTCAGAATCCTCTATTCCGAGAAGCTGCCCGTGTCCCGCGGACAGGCCCCCATACGACTGCGCCGTTCGGTTCGTAGCCTGATAAGCACTCATCCGTTCCGGGTTGATAGCTACTCATCCGTCTGCCCTACGATGTCGCCCTCTCGTTTGCGGCGCAACAGTCCCATTCTGCGGTATCCCGGCTCCGCGCCTCCTCTCACTCCGCCAAGACTGCTTCTCCGGTCCTCAATTTGTACAGCCACCAACCATGATAGAGGGTCTCATCCGCGCTTGACATGCACAGCAATGGCCAATCATCGCCCGACACAGGTAGGCCGCGTCGAATGCCGCCGCTGCGCGCCGCCCCTGCGGAGAGTTAGACGCCAGGGCTCCTAGTCTATGTTCCCTGTGCGCGCGACCTTTCTTGCCAGAACATCATCGCCTTGCAGCCGCCGAAGGCGACGCCCATCCACGCCGCCTCTTCGATCTCCTCGGCGGAGATGCCCATGGCGCGGGCCTTGCCAAGGTGCAGCTCGAGACATGGCCCGCACTGCACGGCGACCGAGAGGGCGATGGTCGTCAGCTCCTTCTGCACGACGTCGAGCGCCCCGGGGGCGAACACGGCGGCCATGAACTGCTGGAAGGCGCCATGCGCCGCCCCGGCTGCGGCCGCAGTCCCAGGCGCGCAGCACTCGGCGGGTGCCGGCGCGCCGGGCAGCCGAGCGGCGCCGGCATCGCCAGGCTGCGAGTCGCCGCCAGCCGAGAAAACGTTCGCATCCGAATGGCATTCGCGCACCACGATCCTACCTTTCGAGCGCTCACGCACCGTGCCGATGATCGCCGCCTCCGCGCAGCCGGCGCCCCGGAGCTGGGCCACGGCCTGTTGGGCGCGGTCCGGGGCGACCGCCATCAGCAGGCCGCCGGAGGTCTGCGCATCATAGAAAAGGTCCAGCGCCCACTCGGGCGCCCCCGGCGCTTCGACCAGATGCTGTGCGAACTCGCGATTGCGCTCGGCGGCACCTCCCACGATCCCCTGGGCCGCATATTCGCGGGCGCCGGGAAGGACCGGCGCCGCCTCCCACCATAGTTCAACGGTCACGCCGCTTCCGCGCACCACTGCGGCAAGGTGGCCGAGCAGGCCGAAGCCGGTAATATCGGTGCAGGCGTGAGCGCCTACCTGTCGCATCACCTCCGCGGCAACGCGATTCGAGGTGGCCATGGTCGCGGCGGCGACGGCGCGCGCCTGCTCTGATGCGCGCCCCACCTGAGCGGCGAAGCAGATGATGCCGGTGCCCAGGGCCTTGGTCAGAATAAGCGCGTCCCCGGGCCGCGCCCCGGCGTTGGTGACGATGGCGGCCGGCTCGACCACCCCAGTGACGGCGAACCCGAACTTGATCTCCTCGTCGTTGATGCTGTGGCCGCCGATAAGCGCCACCTGCGCCTCCGCGAGGGCATCCATGCCGCCGCGAAGCATCCGATAGAGCCACTCATCACTGAGCGTATGGACGGGGTAGCCAACCACGGACAGGGCGGTCAACGGGGTCGCCCCCATGGCGTAGATATCGCTGAGCGAATTGCAGGCGGCGATGCGACCGAATAGGTGCGGGTCGTCAACACAGGGGGCGAAGACGTCCACCGTCTGCACCAGGCAGAGGTCCGGCGAAACCTGAAAGACCCCGGCGTCGTCGCCGGCGCCGGCGCCGACCAGCACGCGCGGGTCGCTGACCGCGGGCAGGCGCGACAGGACGCGCTCCAGGTCGGCGGGAGGAATCTTTGACGCGCAGCCCGTGTTCTTGACCAGCCGGGTGAGGGCGATGCCATCGGCGACCGGCGCCTGCGGCTCAAGGCGCTCCCCGGCGCATAGGCACACATCCTTCTCCCGAAGGACGTCGCACGGGCAGGGCTTGCGTG
>DATLAK010000020.1 GCA_035527535.1 Armatimonadota bacterium | reverse complement strand
CCGGTCGTTCATGGTGATGACGCTGCCGGCGCGGATGAGCGTGCGAGCCAAGTTCAGGAACCTCCGGTGGTCGCCGCCGGCGGGCGTTCGAGGGTAATGGCGAAGAGCTTGACGTGGGGGGATTCGGGCAAGACGAGCGCGGCCGGAGCATCGGCGCGCGCGAGGTCGCCGATGCGCAGCAGGTAGATGTGCGCCGCGACGGGCGCATCACCGTCGGCCCGGCGCAGGTAGGGGACGCGCAGTGCGATGACATCCTGCGGCGAGGGCTCGGTCCACAACGGCACCTGCAGGGTCCTCTCCTCCTCGGCGCCGTCCGGGTAGGCGATGCGGAACTGCGCCGTCACCGGTGACGAAGCCGCGGCCGCCAGGTAGATGGCGCGCAGCGGGTATGGCGGCAAGGGGATCCGCTGACCGGTGCAGGCGATGGCGGAGGCGCCGCGCTGATCCTTGGGCGGATAGCGCAGCGGCACCCGCGCCGGCGCCTCCGCACCGCTCGCGCCGGTGAAGTAGGCGCCCGGGTAGAGCACGGCCCCGCTGGCGTCGGGCGGTAGGAACTCCGCCGGGAAGCTCGAGGTCGCAACGTCGAAGGCGCCGCGGGCGCCGTGGCCGGCGAAGGTCGAGGCGACGACGTTGAGCTGCCCCGATAGGTCCAGCGGTTCGTAACCGCCGCCGTCCACGATCACCGGCTGGACGAGGATTGCGCCGGGTCCGGCGTCTATCGTCTCCGACGCAGGGCGCCCGTCGCCCCTCGACCGCGCTCGGGACGACCCTGAGCCTGTCGAAGGGTCGCACTCGAGGTCCCAGGCCAGGCGATAGGACCCGGCGCCGTCGGGGGCCGTCACCTGCGCCGTCACCTGCGCCGCCTCCCCCGCAGCGACGGGGCCGCCAAGCGCGGTCGGCGATTCCGCGCGCGCCACCGCCGCGCCATCCCAATAGTGCCAGTGGTAGACTAGCCGGCAATGCCCGGGATCCCATGCGGCGGCTCCGTCATTGCGCAGCAGCACCTTGACCGCGTAGGCCTGGCCCGCCTCCATCCGCGCGGGCACATCGGCGGCGACCACGGTCGCCCCGAGGTCGGAGGCGAGCACCGCCACCGTCTCGGCGTAAGCGTCGCTTCCCAGGCGCGAGAACCAGCGATCTTCGCCCTGCACGAGATCCCATTGGAGCTGGTAGGTCCAATCGTCATCAGGGGTCCACGCGGGCAGCGGCGCGCCGCCGGCCGTGCGCGCTTCCACCCGGGCGTACATCGTGACCGTCTTGCCGGGCTCGACGTCACGCGGCAGAGGCGAGCGCAAGCCCTCGAACTCGACCGCCTCCGCCTTGGCGTCCGCCTCCTCCCCCGGCCCCGGCATGCGCACCCAGTGATAGGACAGCGAGCACTCCTTTGCCCTCCAGGCGCGGGCGCCGTCGTTGCGCAGGCGCACGCGCACGCGCTTGCGCGCGCCGGCGCCCAGGGCCGAGGGCAGGGTCGTGCTCAGCACCCGCGCCCGGTGGGCAGGCCCGCGGTCGAGGCGCACCGGCAGGGAGATCTCGAACAGCTGCTTGGCGAACCACCGGCTGCGCAGGATGGGGACCGAGCTCTTGGTGACCTCGAAGCTCAAGCTGTAGTCGCCGACCGGCAGCGGTCCGTCAACGGTGGCGGTGGAGACGCTGACCACGATCGGCGCGCGCTGGCCGGCGCGGACGAACAGGCGCGGGGCGGCGACGCCGGTGCGCCGCAAGTCGGGGCGAAGCTTGTTCTGCAGAGTGTAGCTGATCTCGACGTTATTCGCCTCGGTCAGATCCTGGAACCCCTGGTTTTCGACCAGCAGCTCGAGGTCGTAGGTGCTGCCGGGATTGAGCACCGCCGGCAGCGTCTGCCGCAGCAGGGTGACCTGGTATTCGCGCCGTCCCGCGAGCACCTGCGCCGACTCGCGAGTGAGATCGAGGAAGCGCACGCCGTACTGACGGCTGTTGGCGATCTCGGTCGCGGCCGGGAAGTCATTAAGGGAGTCAATGATCACGAAGTCCGGCAGCACGCCGAGCGTGCTCAGCCAGCTCTGCTCGTAGTCGTGCCCGCCGTGGCGCCCCAGCAGGCCCTCGGGGCCCAGGTAACCCGGCGACAGTCGCGCCGCGGGCCGCGGGCCCTCCTTGCCATAGCTCAGCCCGACCCCCGGCCGCAGGGAACAGTAGCCGTCGAGGTTGGGAGCCTTTGCCCGCCAGCCCTCGTCGCCGAGGATGAGCAAGCGCGCGCCGAAGGTGCGGCGGAACTGGTTGCGACAGTAGTCGAAGCAGGAGCGGTCCCAGTCGGTCACTCCCTGCGGCGGCCCCAGCACCAGCACGTGGGCGGGGTCGCCGCCGGCGGCGTCGAACTGGGCGCGGAACTCCTCGGGCACGATGCTGTAGAACTCGCGGATCATGCCCCACAACGCCTGGCGACCCGCGGCCGCGGTGAGGTCGGCGGCTCCGCTCGGGGGCAGGCTGCTCGCGTCGAGGTACATGCCGACCAGGGGATAGCTCATGCGGCCATCCTTGGTGTCCTTGAGCGCCTGCGCCAGGCGCAGCAGCCCCAGGCGCGACCAGGTGCGACGCGCGTCCGCATCCCCGCGGTATACCGGCAGGATCGTGTCCACCGCCGCCTCGCGCGCCTGGCGCAGCATCCCCGCGTGCCACGCGACGCTGCCGGCGCTGAACCAGGGGCCGAGCCCGTCGGGCGGCTGGTCGGCCGCGAACCGCAGCGCGTCTTCCGCGCCCGCAGGCGGCGCACCGCCCGCAGTCGGCGCCAGCCGGTAGTCATAGCGGTAGGTGGCCAGCAGTCGCCCCCCCGGCTTGCCCGCCGCCGGCTGGCGCACCAGCTCCGGCGCGGGCTTGTCAAGCTGTACCACGCTCGCGGTGAGCCATTCCCCCGCGCCCAGACGCCCGTCCACCAGGGGCGGGTGATAGCTGACCGGACAGACGATAACATCGTTGGCGGCGATCGCGGGCCGGGCGCTGGGGCTCAGCGCCATGACGGCCCAGCGGTCGGGGCGGTCGAGATCCTCCGCCGCGCCGACGCGCGAGGAGAAGCTGACGAAGGTCTCGTTCTCGCCGCGCACCCGCACGACGAAGTTGAAGCCGATACGCCGGCCCGGCTTGGGGGCGCCGCCGAGGAATCTCCAGGGAATGCCGACCTCGACGGTGTAGCCGGTGTCGGTGTCATCGGAGCGATTGAGCGTGCCCTCGCGCTCGACCGCGACCTTCAGCCCCATCAGCCAGTCCGGCTGCGCCCGCCACCCGCCGGCATCGGTGCCCACGAGGGCGGTGAATCCTCCGGCGGCGCTGACCACCAGGCGCGCACAGCCCGGGTGAACGGCGTCGCCAACGCCGCCCGCCATGTCAAGGTAGAAGTCCACGGCATCATCCCGCCACGCTTCGGACATGGCGCCGGTGCTGGCGCCGGTGATGGCGACGTCGTCAACCTTGGCGGCCAGGAACAGCAGTTGGTCGCTCCACATCGCGTAGGCGATGGCCCGCGGCGGGCGCGCGGCAACATCGGCGGCGGGCGCGGGGCGCGAAGCCGCCAGTGCGATGGCGGCGAGCGCCATCACCACCAAGCGACGGGACCGGTCAAGCATTCTCACTTTCCGCCTCTCCCTCCAGCGCCGCGCGCTCCGCCTCGCCGGTCTCGATGTCGCGCAGGTATTCACCGATGACGCGGCGAGCCTCCACCGCCTGGGACTCGAACACCAGCAGCCGGCTGTGGTAGCCGTCGAAGCTGAAAGGAATGTCGTCATACCAGGGCACGCGCCCCGACTGGACCACCGAAGGGATGCCGGATTCCCGCAGCACCGTGCGCACCATGATGGCCCTCACCTCGTCCGGCGCATCGTACACCGGCACCAGCGGTTCGTTGGCTGCGCGTTCCCGTTCGCCGGCCGGCGGCGCCGCCCAGGTCAGCGCTTCGCCGCAGTCCGGGCATACCCGCACCGCCGGCAGATACTCGTACCCGCAGTTGGGGCAGTAGGGCATGGCAAGCGCTCCTTCCACGTCGCCAGGCGGCGGCTCCTCGTCAGTCGCCGCCGTCGGCCATGATGACGAACACGCCGGTGGCCTTCGCCGCCACCGTGCCGTCCTCGAGCTCGACCTGCGCCCGCGCGCGCACCACGCGGCCGCGGCGCTGCGTCATGCGCCCGCGCACCGCGATCTCCCGGCCGACCGCCACCGGTTGCAGAAAGCGCGCGTCGAGGCGCGCGGTAACCGCATCGCCCGCGCCTCCGCGGGCGGCCCAGCCCATGACCTCATCCATGACGGCGCACAGGAATCCGCCGTGCGCGATCTCGGCCCAGCCCTGGAAGTGCTCGGGCACCGTCAACCGCGACATCCATTCGTCGCCGCGACGCTCGATCTGCATCCGCAGGCCGCGTGCATTGTCCGCGCCGCAGCCGAAGCAGCGGTTGTTGACCTCGAGCCGCACTTCAGACATGCGTCCGACTCCGATGGTTCCCTGGTCGCCCGCTTTACGGCAGCAGGCGGCGAGGCACGAGCCTGCCCCACATCTGCGCGGGCCGGAATCCCTCCGCGTAGGTAACCCCCGCCTGTGCGCCGCGGAAGCGCGCCACCACCTCCATCACCTCGTCCACCTGCGCATCGTCGTGGTGCCGCAGCCACTCGACCTGGCTGGCGTGGCACGCCAGCATGCGCGCCTTGGTCTCGAAATGGTCGGTGACATCCACATATTCGGTCGGCTCGAAACCGATGCCGACCAGGGTCTCCATGTAATAGACCGGCGCGATGCGGTTGTAGGCGGGCGATTCAGTCTTGAGGTTGGGGATGGTGGCGTCGAAGCTGGCGACCTCCGCCAGCGCCCCGGCGTGGCGGTGGTCGAGCATGTAGTCATTGGGGGCGTGGGCGATGATGAAATCCGGCCGGCAGCGACGGACGATCTCCACCAGCTTGGTGCGCGCCTCCATGTCGAGCGGGATCTCCAGGTCCGGATAGTCGAGGCAGTAGTAGTCGGCGCCGATGACGGCGGCGGCGGCCTCGGCCTCCCGGCGGCGGATGGCGGAGATCTCCTCGCGGCTGTGCGTCGCCGACCCGCAGTCGCCGTTGGCCGCGCAAACCATCGTCACCGCATCGCCGCGAGCCGCGCACTTCGCGAGCGTGCCGCCGCACAGAATCTCGAGATCGTCGGGATGCGCTCCCACCGCCAGAACGTTCATCTCCACTCCCTTCTTGGGCTGTGCATGTCAGCACCGGCGCGGCGCTTCGCGCCCGCAAGCATCAGCTCGCAACCGCCGCCGCGTGGATCTTCTCGATCGCGTCGGCGATGTCATCCACCTCCGCCCGCTCGCCCGTGAGCCACGCCTGGTAGAGCCACACCGCCTCCTGCGCGCATGCCCTCTCACACACCGGGCAGCGCACGCGGTCGTAGTCCATCTCGCGGCCGGCGAGCGCGAAGGCGGCGGCGTAAACATCCGGCTGGTGGAAGGCGAGCTCCTTGTACAGCGGCACATAGCCCTTGGTGCAGGTGATGCCCTCGGCGCTGAGGGCGGCGACAAAATCATCGCGCGAGAGCCCGCCAAAGGCCGCCGCGTCATAGCGGAAGATGTAAAGATGATAGGCGTGGCGCGTCACCCGTTCGTCCACGCGCAGGGGGCGGATGCCGGGGATCGCGTTGAGGCGCTCCGTAAGGTAGGCCGCGTTGGCGCTGCGTCGCTCTATCTGCGCGGGGGCGCGCCGCAGTTGGCTGCTGAGCAGGGCGCCCTGGAGCTCGGTCATGCGGTAGTTCCAGCCCAGCAGAGGATGCTCGTACCACCCGCCGGAGCGCACGCGCCCGACATTATGCAGCGACCAGCAGCGCTGGTAGATCTCCTCATCGTCGGTCACGCAGGCGCCGCCCTCGCCGGCGTTGAGGTTCTTGGAGGACTGGAAGCTGAAGCCGCCGACGGCGCCGATGGCGCCCACGCGCCGCCCGCGCCACTCCGCCCCGTGGGCCTGAGCGGCGTCCTCGATGACCGTTAGGTGGTGTTTCCTGGCGACCGCGGTGATGCCGTCCATGTCGGCCGGGCAGCCGGCGATATGCACGGCGATGATGGCGCGGGTGCGGTCGGTGATGGCGGCCTCGATCTTCGCCGGATCGAGGTTGTATGTATCGGGCTCGATGTCCACGAACACGGGCACGGTGTTGACGACGAGACACGCGCTGGCGGTGGCGATGAAGGTGTAGGGGGGAACGATCACCTCGTCGCCGGCCTCAACGCCGACGGCGCGCAGCGCGATCTCGAGGGCGGCGGTGCCGTTGACCACGCAGGTGCAGTGCTTCGCCTGCTGGAACTCCGCGAACTCCCCCTCGAAGCGCTCGACGCGGCCGCCGCCGATGCCCCACTTGCCGCTGCGCACGGCGTCGGCGACCGCCGCGACGTCGCTCTCATCCCACACCGGCCACGCGGGGAAAGGGATGACGCGCACCGGCTGGCCGCCGTTGACGGCGAGGTTGGAGCCCTTGAGGGTCGTCATCGCGGTGTCTCCGTCATGCGCCGGACACAGGCGAGGCACCTTTCCGCGCCACTGCGGCGGGACTGTCCCCGAACGGGGACTGTTCCCTTCCGGGCGCTGATGCGCCCAGGCTTGAGCGTCCCGCAGGTCAGAGCGTGCCCGTCCCGCCGCGTCATGCGCGGCTGAAGCCGGCGATCGAGGTTGGGGTGTGGATTCTGCGCGGCGATGGGAATCCCCTCCCGTCACCTCGCGGAGGCCGCGCCGGAGGGGCCGGATCGCGGGGGCTTCGCCGCTCGCGCCTAGACCCCGTAGGCCGAGATGCGGCCGGCGACAAGCTCGAACAGCGCTTCGGCATCGGCCTCGACGCACACCGACGCGTTGGGCGCGCCGCCCGCGATCGCCACCGTCAGCCCGTCGCCGGTGACTTCGAGGCGCATGGGCTCGAACCGCCCCAGGCCGGGGTTGAACGCCACCCCCACCGCCAGCGGATCGTGCAGCACCGGCCGCATTCTCCCTTCCGCCTGCCATAGGGGCAGCAGCTCGGTCAGCGCGCGCGCCAGCGGCCCAGTGGACTCGCGCAGGAGCCCAAGGTATCTGTCGGGCAGCATCAGCGTCCCCGTCGCGTCCAGCGGCACGACGGTCAACCGCGCGCCCGAGTTGAGGACCCGGATTGCGGCCTCGACGTCACACGCGATGTTGTATTCGGCCACCGGCTCCGGCGCGCCCGCGTAGCCCCTGCGCACCGAGCCGCCCATGACAATCAGTTCCGCCATCTTCACGCCGATCGCCGGCTCCCCCTCCAGGCACTTCGCGACATTGCTCAGGGGACCGATAGCGACGACGGTGATCTCGCCGGGCGCGTTCTTGATCGCTTGCAGCAAGTAGTCCACTGCCGCCTGAGCCGGCGGCTGCAGGCCCGTGCCGGTGGCCCAACCCGCCTGGTTGGGCTCGCGGTCGGGCGCCCCGCATCCGGCGAAGCCGGGGATGACGGGGATCTCCGTCTTGCCCGCCCAGTTGAGCAGCTTGCGCGCGATGCGCGCGCGCTTCTCGACCGGGCCGTACACCGTCGTCACCCCCACCAGCTCCAGCTCGGGCGAAGCGATCGCCAGCGCCAGGGCGAAGGCGTCGTCAATATCGTCCCCGATGTCGGTATCCAGGATGATGCGCTTGGTCATGTCCCCCGCCTCCCGGGCGCTGGGCCGTGGTCGCCCGCGCCAGCGCTGTGCATATTCCGCTCTTGCCGCGCGGCGCCTGCCGCGTGATGCAGCCAATTGCGGGCTCCGGGCGCGAGATATCATGCCTGCGCGCGGCTCATTGCCGTCGTCCTGGGCGGCGCATGCCCAGGCGCGCTCGCGGCCGCGGTGCAGCCGGAAACGGCTTGAGCGGAAGGATTTGCCCATACGGGCGCTGAAGAGGCCCTTAGCCCGAATCATGCGTGATTCGGGCTAGAGCAGGCGAGCAGTGGAACCTGTGCTGGAGCATAGGCGCCCCCGCCTGTGAGTTCCCGGCCGAGGGCGGCCAGGCTCCACATCACCTGCTCACCTTAATCGCGTCTTTCGCCGCGGAGGTGCCGCCATGACCGCTACGCCTGTTAGGGGCGCGCGCTCGCCGGGCGCGCGCGATGACCGCGACCGAGGCGAGGTCGCGCCCCTGGACGCGGCTTCCGAGGCCCCGATCGCGCGGGCGCATCGGAGCGAGAGGCTGCGCCGCCAACTGTTTGTCGAACGCGCCTTCTTCATCGCCGTGATCGCCCTGCTCACATTCGGCCTGGTGCGCCAGGGACGCGGGTTGACGGCCTACCAGATCACGGTGGACGGCAGGCCGGTGGCCCTGGTCGCCGAGCGCGCGACGGCGGACAAGCTGCTCCGCGAACTGCGCGGGAACACGCCGCAGGCCCGCTTTCGCCAGGCCACAGACGTGCGTCGGGTGGACCCGCGCGCGCCGGCGGTGCTGACGGAGCGGCAGGCGCGCGCGGCGCTGACGACGGCGATCAACGTCATCGTGCCCGCGCACGTCATCCTGGTCAACGGCAGAGTGGCGGCGGCGGTGGAGTCGCGCGAGCAGGCGGAGCAGGTGCTGACGCGCCTGCGAGCGAGCTACGCGGGCTCGGGGCAGCAGGCGAGGTTCAAGGAATCGGTACGCATCGAGCAGGCGGAGATTCCGCGCGCCCAGCGCCTGTCCCCCGACCAGGCGTTCCAGGCTCTGGCGGGTGAACGCGCGGCCGGCAGCAGCAAGACTTACACGGTCAAACGGGGCGATACCGCATGGGGCATCGCCAACACCTACGGGCTGACGGTAGAGCGACTCGCGCTGCTCAATCCGCGGGCTGATCTGGCGCGGCTGCAAATGGGGCAGACACTGACCATCGCGCGCGAAGAGCCGCTGCTGACCGTGGTTACCACCGAGGAGTCCACGGAGCTTGAGATCATGCCCCACTCGATGCGGGTGACGGCGGCGCCGGACCTGCCCAAGGGTCAGCGGCGGGTGCTGGCCGAGGGGCGGGATGGGCAGAAGACGGTGCGCTATCGCGTCACTCTGGAAAACGGGAAGCCCATCAAGCGGATGGTGATAGCCGAGACCGTCATGCGCCCGCCGCGCGCCGAGCGCGTGCTGGTGGGAACGGGGGCCGCCGGCGGCGTGCCGCCGCCGAAGTAGATGGTGTCGCAAATGGAGCATGGGCGCCCCGCCCGTGATGCCCCCGGCCGAGGCGGCCAGGCTCCACCCCCGACCGCTCTTCGTCTGCGGCGCCGGCGACCCAGCCTGCCGCTGGTGGTGCTGATTGCGGCGCTACTGGCGGCGATATGGCTGGTGCACTATTACTTCTTCCAGCTTCCGGCGCGCGCGCCGCGGGCGCATTCCAATCCAGCGCCCGCGACTGTTGCCCGATGAAGCGCTGACCGCGTGCACCCCGGTTTCCTTACAGAGGATTCCACCGTGACCGAACGCGAACCAAGTAGGGGCAAGGCATGCCTTGC
>DATLAK010000019.1 GCA_035527535.1 Armatimonadota bacterium | reverse complement strand
AGCGCTCACGCGCCTCGATGATCTGCGCTTCAACGGCGGCCGGGGTCTGGTGGGGGCAACTATGGGGCGCATGGGAGCGATCGGCCAGGGCGGCGCGCTTGCCCGCCTCGAAGCGACGCAACCACTTGCGCACCGTCTGCGGGCTGGTGCCGTAGAGCCGGGCTGTCGGTTTGATGCCGAGCTGGCGGACTGACTGCACCAGGCGCAGGCGCAGATCGTATTTGTCTTTGACTTGGCGGATCATCTGCGGATACGTGAGCGGCGGTGGGCTGTGACTTTGAGTGGGAGATGGCATGCAGCCCAGATATGCTCAACTGGCAAGCGTTTCCTTCCCGGCTCGATGATTTCCGGCGCCGCCGGCTTGAGGCGCCCGCGCCGGACCATGCGCAGCCCGAGGGAGGGCAAGCACTCGCGTAAGCGTTTCTCGCCCGCGGGCCCCACGGATTTCAGAGCAAGAATCCGCAACTCCTTCGCCTCCCCCAGGGGGTAACAATCAACCTGTCCGGTCCCAACCCACCCGCGCGTGCGGTTTGACACCGGTGGCGCGGCGGGGTATGCTATATTCGTGTGGACGGCGGGTGATGCTGGCGGTGTCACGCGCCGCGGGGATCGCGAACATAGGGGGCTGCGCTCCCCCCGACCTCGCTGCGCGCAAACGTGCACGCAACCCGTCCGCCGAGGCCGACGGCAGCACCCATGGACTCCTTTCAGCTCCTGCGCGATACGATCCGCAGCAACGTTAACTGGGCCACTGTCATTGACATCGCCCTGGTGGCGATCGCGATCTACTACCTGCTGCTGCTGGTGCGCGGCACGCGCGCGATCCAGCTCTTGAAAGGGATCGGGGTGCTGCTGGTGCTGGTGGCGGTGAGTCGCGCCGCGGGCCTCAACACGTTCCACTGGCTGGTGACGCAGATGCTGCTGCCGGGCGTGATCGCGCTCATCGTCCTGTTTCAGCCGGAGTTGCGCCTGGCGCTGGAGCGGTTGGGGCGCGGGCGGCTGTGGCCGGGGGGAGTCACCGATCTGCGGGGCGAGGAGGTCTCGCGCCTGGTGGGCGAGGTGGTGCGCGGCGCGCGCCTGTGCGCCCAGAGCCGCGTGGGAGCGCTGATGGTGCTGGAGCGGGAGGTCGGTCTCAACGACATCGCCAACACCGGCAAGCGCGTGGACGGGCTCGTCTCCACCGAACTGCTGCGCACCATCTTCTTCCCCGGCAGCCCGCTCCACGACGGCGCCGCCATCATCGGCGGAGAGCGGGTCGCCGCCGCGGGCTGCGTGCTGCCGCTGAGTGAGCGCGACGATGTGGGATCGCTGTTCGGCACGCGCCATCGCGCCGCGCTGGGCCTGAGCGAGCGTACCGACGCCGCGGTGGTCATCGTCTCCGAGGAAAGCGGCGCCGTGTCCTACGCCCTCGAGGGGCGGCTGTTCACCAACCTCACCGACGACGCGCTGCGCAAGCGGCTGCTCGACGCCCTGGTGCGGCCGGAGCGCGAGCGATCCATTATCCGGTGGAAGAAGGCCGATGCTGCGTAAGAATCTGGGGTACAAGGTCCTGGCCCTGCTGCTGGCCATCTCCCTGTGGGTCTACGTCATCATCACGCAGCGGGGCGCGCTCGAAACCCTGGCTTTCACTGTGCCCGTGGTGCTGCGCACGGAGGGACAGCCGGCGCCCGGATACCGCGTCGCGCGCGCCTCGGTGCGCCCGGCGTTGGTGACCGTCGCCGGTGAGGGGCGGCAACTGCGGCAGGTGACCCAGGTGCAGACCGTGCCCGTTGATGTTGAGGGCGCCCAGGGCGACATCCATCTCCGCGCGGTGGCGCTGTCGCTGCCCCGCGGCGTCATCAGCGTGTCCAATTCACGGGTGGTGGTGGACATCGCCATCGAGCCGCAGGAGTAGCCGCCATACTGTTCATTTGGACCTTCTAACCCGGATTATGCGTAAGGCTTCGGGCATGTCATTCCGAGGAAGCGACGCGCCCGAGGAATCCCCTATCGGGGATGCGCAAGATCAGCGATTCCAGCCGCCATCAACCCCGGTAGGGGATCCCTCGCGTTGCTCGGGATGACACACCCGTTGGGTGAGCTCTTCACGCTCGGAATGCATAATCTGGGTCTAACCCGGATTATGCGTAAGGCTTCGGGGATGTCATTCCGAGGGGGCGACGCGACCGAGGCTTGCGCGCCGAAGGCGGGAATCCCCTACCGGGGGTGCCCAAGGCCAACGATGCCAGCCGCGAGCATTGGGGCTAGGGCTGCGGCGCCGGTTGGTCGGCGATGATTTCCCCCTCCAGGTCGTACTCGCGCGCGGCGGTGATGCGCGCGCGCACGAAGTCGCCGGGCCCGACGCCTTTCCCGCCGCGCAGGTAAACCAGCCCGTCAATCTCCGGCGCGTCACGCGGTGAGCGCCCCACCCACGCGAACGGTCGCGGCGCTCGCGCCTCCACCAGCACCTCGAGGTCCTTCCCGATCCAGCCGCGGTTGAGTTCGAGCGAGATGCCCTGCTGCAGTTCCATCACCCGCCGGTAGCGCCGCTGCGCCTCGTCCGGCGGCGTCGGTTGCCCCAAGCGGGCGGCCGGCGTGCCCTCCTCGCGCGAGTACACAAACGCCCCCGCGCGATCGAAGCGAGCGGCCGCCATGAATGCCAGCAATGCCTCGAACTGCCGCGGCGTCTCGCCGGGGAAGCCGACCACAATGGAGGTGCGCAGCGCAATGCCGGGAACCTGCGCGCGCAGCCGCCCCATCAGCTCCAGGTAGCGCGCGCCCGAGCCCGGGCGGCGCATCGCCCTCAGCAGCTCCCGCTCGCTGTGCTGCACCGGCAGGTCCACGTACTTGCATAGCTTCGGCTCATCGCGCAGCAGGCCGATGAGATCTTCGTCTATCTCCGTCGGGAAGCAGTACATGAGACGCAGCCAGCGCACGCCCTCCACCGCCGCCAGCCGCCGCAGCAGCTCGCCCAGGCGCGGCCGGCCGTAGAGGTCGCGGCCATAGGCGGTGGTATCCTGGGCGACGAGGTTGATCTCCTTGACCCCGCGCCGCGCCAGGCCTTCGACCTCCGCGACCACCGAGGCGAGCGCGCGGCTGCGCAGCGGCCCCCGCAGCCGGGGGATGACGCAGAAGGAGCAGCGGTGATCACATCCCTCCGCGATCTTGGCGTAGGCGGTCCACGGCGGCGTCGCCAGCAGGCGGGGGGCGTCGTGGGTGTAGAGGTAGTCGGGCGGGGCCAGGTGCAGCGCGGGTCGGCGGGAGCGAGCCTCGCCCGCGGGCGCGGACCGCTGCTCGAGGATGACGGCGATGCGGGGAACATCGTTGACCCCGATCACCGCGTCGGCGTCGGGGAACTGCTCGAGCAGGCGCGCCCCCTCGCGCTGCGGCCAGCAGCCGGCGATAATGACCAGGCGGCAGGAGCCTGCGCGCTTCAGGGCCAGCGCGCCCTCCACCGCTCGCGCCGCTTCCGCGCGCGCGGGCTCGATGAAGCAGCAGGTGTTGACGATGATGGCATCCGCCGCCCGTTCGTCGGGTGTTATCTCGTGCCCCGCCGCGAGCAGATGCCCGAGCATGACCTCGCTGTCAACCAGGTTCTTGGGGCAGCCCAGCGATATGAGCCCGACCTTCATGAGCCTCCGGCTCGTTCATGCGCCTGCGGCTCATTGGCCCGCGGGCATGGGGACAGTCGACTTAATTATGCCAGGTGTCTTGGGAATTAAGTCGACTGTCCCCGGAATTGGCCCTATTCCTGCGCCCCCGGCTCTCGCACCTCAACGTCATCGGCGCACACGCGCACCAGCCGCCACCCGTCCAGCAGCTCCTGGAGCGGCGGCCCGGCGAGCGCATCACCGCCACTGGCCGGGGCGCTGCGACCCGCGAGCTGGCGCAGGGCGCGTTGCACCAGCGCGAAGGCTTGGGCGCGCTGCGGGCGCCCCGCCGTCGCCCCCTGGGAGTTGCCCTTGGAGGAAACGCGGAGGTCGAATGTCCGGTCATGCAGGAGGTCGAACACATAGCGTCGCGCGGGTCCCGCCGCCACCTTGACCGGCTGGCCGGAGGAGATCTCGCGGATGGACACGACCAGACCGTCAATCGGTTGCCGCGCCCACTCGGTGGCCGCGAAATGCTCATAGCGTGAGAACTGGTTGCGAGTGTCGGCGGGCACACGCACCTCGTCGCCGATGGCGGGGGTTAGGCGTTTCCTGCCGCGTGTGGAGCGCTGCTGTGCCATGGTATGGGTCCTCTCCTGCCGCGCGCCGCCGCGGGCGCACCCCGCCGCATCGCGCGCGGTCTGCCGCGACCGTCACATCATCTGGTCGGCGTCAACGATGCCCTGGGCGATATCGCCGAGCTTGCGGTTCTGGTCGCGGGCGTGCTTCTGCAACCGACGGAAGGCCTCGGCCTCGCTGAGGTTGAGGCGCCGCATGATGATGCCTTTGGCGCGCTCCACCACCTTGCGCACGCGCAGCGCCTCCTGCAGACTTGCCACCTCGCTGCGCAGCTCCTGGGTTTCCATGAAGCGCCGGCGCGCGACCTGGAGCGCCGCCTCCAACTCCCCCGGCGCCACCGGCTTTGCCAGGTAGGCCATCGCTCCCGCCGTGCTCGCGTCCTCGATCAGCTCCGGGTCCAGATGTCCGGTCAGGACGATAATGGGCGTGGGCGCCTGCTCCAGCACCTGCCGCGTCGCCGCGAGCCCGTCCAGCTCCGGCATCTTGATGTCCATGATGATGGCGTCGGGACGCAGCTCCCGCGATAGCCTGACCGCCTCGGCGCCGGTGCGGGCGATGCCGACGGCGGCGTGCCCCAGGCTCTCGATCTCGTCCTGGAGGGCATGGGCGACGGTGCTGTCGTCCTCGGCGATGAGGATTCGCATGTTCTCCATGGCCGCGTTTCCCGTGGCTCGCTCCTGCTTGGCAGCGGAGGATCGCCCGCTGAGCTACGGCACACCCGGCAGCGTAAACTCCAGCCGGGCGATGGTTCCGTTGGCGCTTGAGAGCTGCAGCCCCCCCCTGAGCTCGTGTTCGACAATCGCGGCAGCTATGTGCAGCCCGAGCCCACCACGCTTCGCATCGCCGGCGGGCACGGCGGACGCCTCCAGCCCGACTCCGTCGTCGGCAACCACCAGCGTCACCCCGCGATCGGCGCGGCGCAGCGAGACCCGCACTTCGCCCTGCCCGCCATCGGCGTAGGCGTGGTGCAGGGCATTGCTCACCAGCTCGTGCAGCACCAGCGCATAGGCGCGGCACAGGCCCGGGTCGGCGGGCACGGCGTCGGCCGCCACCGTCACCGTGATGCGCTCCTGGTCCTGATCCACGGCGGCGGTCTGGGCGCAGACGCGTTCGGTCAGCCGCCCGAGGTCGGGGTGATCATCGTGCGAGCAGGACAGGGCCTCGTGCAGCGCGGCGATGGTCTTGATGCGGCCGATGCCGTCGCGCAGCGCCTGCGATCCCGCGCCGGGCGCGGCGTCTTTCGCGCGTGCGTGCTCGGCCAGGAATCCCGCCAGCGCCTGCAGGTTGTTATTGATGCGATGGTTGGCCTCGGCCAGCCGGCTGGAAAGAGACTGGATCTGCGTGCCCTGCGAGCGCACCTGATCGGCCAGATTCGCGTTCTCCAGCGCCAGCGCGGCGGCCTCGGCGAAGCGCATGATGGGAGCGATGGCGTCCCCCGCCAGCGGTCCCGGGGCGCGCCCCTCAAGCCGGAGCGCGCCGGTGACGCGCCCGGCGGGCGGCAGGGGTACCACCACCGCCTTGCCGCTGCGGCTGGCCTGGGGGGCGTTGCAGGCGATCGCCCTGCGCTCCAGCCATCCCGCGCTGCGGCGCCCCTGTGGCCAGGCCACGCGCAGGTCGAGGGCCTCCCCGTCGGCCACATACGCGTAAGCGCGCTGGAAGCCGAGATTCTCGCAGGCGGCCCGCAGGATCAGGGACAGCGCCTCGGTGAGGCTGCGCCCGCGAGGCAGCTCTTGGATAGCGATCGCGGTGCGCGCCAGGCGGTGCATCTGCGCCACCAGGTCGCGCTGAATGGCCCCCAGTCGGGGCAGCAAGTCGGGATGATCGCTTATCCGTTCCATGGTTGATTAGGGCTGCGCCGCCGGCGGCTGATGCGACTCGTCCGCAACCGGCCCCGCCAGCAGCTCCACCGCGTGCTCCAGCGCCGGGAGCACCGCCTGCAGGCTTTCCCGGGCGCCCGCGGGGCTGCCGGGAAGATTGATGATCAAGGTCGCTCCGCGGATGCCCGCCGCCGCGCGCGACAGCATCGCATGCGCGGTGGTCGCTAGGCCGGCCGCGCGCATGGCCTCGGCGATGCCGGGCACCTCGCGCTCGATGACATCGCGCGTCGCTTCCGGCGTGACATCGGTAGCCGCGATCCCCGTGCCCCCGGTCGTGAGCACCACCTGCGCGCCCTGATCCGCCATCTCGCGCACGGTGTCGGCGATGCGCCGCCGGTCGTCGGGCACGATCTCGTAGGCGACGATCCGGGCCCCGCGCCCCGCCATCATCGCCGACAAGAGCTGCCCGCTCTCGTCGCGCGCCACCCCCCGTGCGCAGCGGTCACTGGCCGTGAGAATCGCCACCTTCATCCCCGTCCGCCTCACCTGCGACCGCCTCCGGCGCCACCTCGATCACCTCTCCCGCGCGCACTTCGCCTCCCGCCATCACGCGCGCGAAGATCCCCTCGGTGGGCATCACGCACTCCCCCGCCCGGCGCGCGATGGCGCACGGCGCTTGGCACTGCTTGCCGATCTGCGTCACCTCGAGCACCGCGCCCCCGACTTTGAGCACCGCCCCCACCGGCAGCGCGCACAGCTCGATCCCGGCGGTGGTGATGTTCTCCGCCAGGTCGCCGGGGCCGACCGCTAACCCCTTGGCGCGCAGCTTGTCGAGGCTCTCGGTCGCCAGCAGGCTCACCTGACGGGCGCTGCCGGCGTGGGCGTCGCCGGCGACGCCGTGGTCGGCCACCAAGGTGATGCTCGCCGCCGGGCGCTTGGGCTCGCCCTTGCGCGCGGCGACGCAGACCGCTTCTACTCTGCCGGCGACTCCCATTCGCCGCTCTTGCCTCCGCGCTTGCTCACCAGCGCGAGATGCGCTATCTCCATGTCGGGATCGGTGGCCTTGCACATATCGTACACCGTGAGCGCCGCTACCGCGGCCGCCGTCAGCGCCTCCATCTCGGCGCCGGTGGCGGCGGTGGTGCGGACGGTCGCGGTGACGATCATCCGCCCCAGGCGACCGCGCGTCTCAAAGGACACGTCAACGTGGGACAGGGGGATCTGGTGACACAAGGGGATGAGATCCCAGGTGCGTTTGGCGGCGGCGATGGCGGCGATGTTGGCGGCGGCCAGGACGTCGCCCTTGCGGGTCTCCCCGCGGTCAATCGCCGCCAGCGTATCGGGGCGCATGCGCAGCTCCACGCGCGCGGTCGCCGCGCGCCGCGTCGCCGCCTGGTCGCCGACGTCCACCATGCGCAACGGGGTGCGCTGCGCTCCCTCGGTCATCGCCGGTCGCCCCCGCGGGCGCCGGCGGCGGCGACGATGGCCGAGAAGTCCACCGGCTCGAGGCTGGCGCCGCCGACGAGCGCGCCGTCAATCTCCGGCTGGCGCATGAGCTCGGCGGCGTTGTCGGGCTTGACGCTGCCGCCGTACTGAATGCGCAGGGTAGCGGCCGCATCTGCGAACGCCGCGCGCGCGGCGGTACGGATGAGCCCGAGCACGCGGTTCGCCTCATCGGGGTCGCAGGTGCGCCCGGTGCCGATCGCCCACACGGGCTCGTAGGCGATCACCAGGCCGGCCACCTGCTCGGCGGTCATGCCCGCCAGCGCGCGCCGCGCCTGCTCGCGCACGACGTCGTCGGTCTCGCCGCGGTCGCGCTCCTGGAGGGTCTCGCCCAGGCAGATGATGGGCGCCAGCCCCGCCGCCAGCGCCGCCAGTGCTTTGCGATTGACGGTGGCGTCGGTCTCGCCGAACAGCGCGCGCACCTGCGAGGTCCAGTCGGCGGGTTCCTTGCCGAAGCGGCCGCGGAGCTCCGAGTGGCCGATGATGACGTACTTGCACCCCGCGTCCTTCAGCATGTGGGGAGCGACCTGGCCGGTGTAGGCACCGGTTTCCTCCCAGAAGCAGTCCTGCGCGCCGACCGCTACCGCCGACCCCCGCAGCGCCTCCACGGTCGCGCCCAGGGCGGTGAAAGGCGGGCACAGCGCGACCTCGACGCCTGCCACCTCCGCTATCAGCGGCACCAGGCCGGCGACGAAGCGCGCCGCCTCCTGCTGGGTCTTGTGCATCTTCCAGTTGCCCGCTATGAGCGGCACGCGCATCCCGACCTCCCGCACCCCGGGTGTCTGCTCCCGGCGCCTAATCGTCCTTATCGTCGAGCGCCGCCACCCCCGGCAGCTCCTTGCCCTCCAGGAATTCGAGCGCTGCTCCGCCCCCGGTCGAGATGTGCGTCATGCGGTCGGCGAATCCCATCTGCTCGACCGCCGCCGCGGTGTCGCCGCCGCCGACAATGGTGGTCGCCGACGACTCGGCCATCGCTTGCGCGATAGCGCGCGTGCCCGCGGCGAAGGGGGCATGCTCGAAGACCCCCATGGGGCCGTTCCATACCACGGTGGCGGCCTTGGCGATGGCGCGGGCGAAGCTCACTCTGGTGTCGGGGCCGAGGTCCAGGCCCATGAGCTCGGCGGGGATGGCGTCGGCGGGCACGATCTGGCACGGGGCGTCGTCGCTGATCTCGGGGGCCGCCACCACGTCGGTGGGCAGCTCCCACTGCACGCCCGCCTGATCGGCCTTGGTCATGACCTCGCGCACCAGGTCGGGATGCTTGTCGTCGAGCAGGGAACGACCTATCTCGTACCCTTGGGCCTTGAGGAAGGTGTAAGCCATGCCGCCACCCAGCAGCAGCACGTCAACCCGGCTGATCAGGTTCTCGATCACCGGGATCTTGTCCTCGACCTTGGCGCCACCCAAGATCGCCAGGAACGGACGCTCCGGGGCATCGAGCGCCTTGCCCATGACCTCGATTTCCTTGCTCAGCAAGAGGCCGGCGACCGCCGGGTGCAGGTAGTCGGCGACGCCGGTGGTGGAGGCGTGGGCGCGATGGGCAGTGCCGAAGGCGTCATTGACGTAGATGTCGGCGAGGCGGGCCAGGGCCTGGGCGAACTCGGGGTCGTTGTGCTCTTCCTCGGGGTGGAAGCGCACGTTCTCCAGCAGCAGCACCTCGCCCGGGCGCAGATCCGCTACCGCCTGCTCGGCCTTGGGGCCGATGCAGTCATCCACCTTGCGCACCGGCTGCCCCAGGTGGCGCTGCAGGGCCTGGGCGACCGGGTCCAGGCGCAGCTTCTCGTCCACTCCTTTGGGGCGGCCCAGGTGCGAGACCAGGATCACCTCCGCGCCGCGCCCCACCAGGTAGCGGATGGTGGGCACCGCCGCCGTGATGCGCGTCTCGTCGGTGATCTGGCCGGTCGCGTCCAGCGGAACGTTGAAATCCACCCGCACCAGCACCCGCTTGCCGTTGGGATTGATATCCTCGACCGTCTTCTTCATCGCCGTTGGCTCCCGAGGGGACAGTTCCCCGTCGCCCAGGGCAGCGCCGGGGACCGGGGCGGGAAGGAACTGTCCCCTGCGCGGGCGCTATCTACATGCGCTTGGCCACGAAATCGGCCAGGT
This sequence comes from Armatimonadota bacterium, assembly GCA_035527535.1. Classification (NCBI taxonomy): domain Bacteria; kingdom Bacillati; phylum Armatimonadota; species Armatimonadota bacterium. The sequence goes on along the minus strand of DATLAK010000019.1, from coordinate 27,379 downwards.
CCGCCAGCCGCACCGAGTACGCCCACTCGTTGTCGTACCACGCCAGCACCTTGGCCGTACGCCCGAGCGCCATCGTCTGGCCGGCGTCCACGATGGCCGAATGCTCGTTGCCCTTGAGATCCATGGAGACCAGCTCCTCCTCCGAGTACTCGAGGATGCCCTGCATCGGCCCCGCCGCCGCCTGCTTGAAGGCGGCGTTGATCTCTTCCACCGACGCCTCCTTGTCCAGTGTCACCACCAGGTCCACCAGCGACACGGTGGGGGTGGGGACGCGCAGGGCGATGCCGTTGAGCTTGCCCTTGAGGGCGGGGAGGACCAGGTGCAGGGCCTTGGCGGCGCCGGTGCTGGTGGGAATGATGTTGAGGGCGGCGGCGCGCGCCCGGCGCAGGTCCTCGTGCGGCAGGTCGAGGATGCGCTGGTCGTTGGTGTAGGAGTGGATGGTGGTCATCAAGCCGACGTCAATGCCGAAGCCGTCATCCAGCACCTTGCACACCGGGGCCAGGCAGTTGGTGGTGCAGGAGGCGTTGGAGATGATATGGTGCCGGGCGGGGTCGTAGGTATCCTGGTTGACGCCGAGGACGATGGTCGCGCAGTCGCCCTTGGCGGGAGCGCTGATGAGCACCTTGCGCGCGCCGCCGCCGTCAATGTGCGCCTGCGCCCGCTCCACCGCGGTGAAGATGCCGGTGCACTCGAGCACCACCTGCACGCCCAGGCTCTTCCACGGCAGCTGGGCGGGGTCCCGCTCCTCCAGCACCTTGATCTCGGTGCCGTTGACCACCAGCGCCCCCGGCTTGGCGGCGACGGTGCCGGGGAAGATGCCGTAGTTGCTGTCGTACTTGAGCAGATGTGCGTTCGTCTGCGCGTCGGTGAGGTCGTTGATCGCCACCACCTGGAGGTGGGGGTGCTGGTCGAGCAGCGCCTTGAGAACTTGGCGGCCGATGCGGCCGAATCCGTTGATACCGATCTTGACACCCATTGCTGACTCCTCCTCGGTAGTGTGGCTTGCGGAGCGCAGGCCGCCCCGGTCCGAATCGCGGCCCGGTCTCCCGCGCCGAGCGCGGGCTTCTGGCTCCATCGCCCGCGACCGCGAAAGGGGATGCACAGGCCCCGCCGCCCGGTCGCAAGCAGAGCGTTCTATTCTAAGAGTCCGCACCGGATATGTCAAGCGCGACCGACATCTGCCGGCCTGTGCGGACTGAGGTCTGTAGCCTGCGGCTGCCATTCATGGGTTGCCACCGGAGCACGCCCGGGGCGGGCCCCGATCCGGGGCCGGACGCGGGCACCGCCGCCCCCCGGGCGAGGTTGATTGACACCCCCAAGGGGCTCTGCTAGAATACGGGCGCGACGAAACCCCCGCGAGGATGCACCATTGCGACGACTCTCAGGCGTCCGCCCGGGCGGGCGGGCGTCGGGTAAGCCCTGGTTGTTCGTGCTTGGTAGCGAAGAGGTTTCGCTACTTCGCGGAGTGGCAATGGTGGCGGCGGGGCTGGCATGCGCGGCGCTGCTCGCCGGCTGCCCGCGCAAGCAGCCTCCTGTGACTGTGCCTCGGCCGCCGGTGCAGCCGCAGACCGCCGAAGCCGCGCGCGGGGCCGTGGTTGCCTATTTGCGGCACCTGTACGCGGGCGACCATGCCGCGGCCCACGCCATGCTCAGCGCCGAGTCCCGCAGGCGCCACCCGCTGGACGAGTTCACCCGCCAGGCGAAGGAAGGCATGACCTACTTCAACCTCTCGTCGGCGAGCGTCAAGTTCACCGGGCCGCAGCGCGCCGAAGTCACGCTCGCGGTCGAGAGCGACCCGGCCACGGCGACCATCCTCGCGGTGCGAGAGGAGGGCGCGTGGCGCGTCGTATATGTGCGGGGGCGGCCCAGCTTCCCCTATCCATCGTGAACCTGTGGTGCGGCAGGGATCGGATGACCTCTGTGGCGCAAGCGATCGCCGGGTTCGCGGCGCCGGCCCTGGCCGTGATGCGAGAGGTCTGGCGCGACTCCTCGCGCAAGGGCGTCTCCATGATCGCGGCGGCGCTCGCGTTCTACCTGTTCCTGGCGCTCTTTCCGTTCCTGCTGGTGCTCATCGCGGTGGCAGGCTACGTCCTGCCGTCCTCCGAGCAAGGGCTGGCGCTGGTGCGAGAGGCGCTCGATCGGGCGCTCCCCGGATCGAGCACCATGGGGATTCAACGCCAGATCGAGAGCGTCATCGCCCACCGGGCGATCGTCGGCGGCCTGGGGCTGTTGGGCATCCTGTGGTCGGCCTCCGGCGCCTTCGCGGTGCTCGCGCGCGCGCTGCGGATCATCTGGGAAAGCGGGAGCAAGTCGCTGCTGCGCACGCGGGTACGCGCGCTGGTGCTGGTGCTGGTCGCGGTCCTGCTCATGTTGGCGTCGCTCGCCTTGAGTTCCGCGCTTTCGATCATCGCGCGCCTCAACGCGGCAGGAGTCCTGGCCCTGCTGGGTGAACTGGGACCCTTGTGGCGCTTGGTGTCAGCGACGCTCCCGCTGTCCGTCGGCTTCGTGACCTTCCTGGCGGTATACCGGATCGTGCCGGCGCCGCAGCTCAAGCTGCGGCATGTCGGCGTGGGAGCTGCGTTCGCCGCCGTGGCGTGGGAGATCGCCAGGTGGGGTTTCTCGTGGTACCTGGCGCACTTCGCCAACTTCGATCGCGTGTACGGCCCGGTCGGGGCGGTGGTGGTGCTGATGCTGTGGATCTATGTATCATCGGTCGTCGCGCTCGTCGGCGCCGAGCTGGCGTGGGTTTGCGCGCGGCGCTGGCCCGGCTGAGGTCGGCGGCGGCGAGGGAGGAATGATGAAGGTAATCCTGACCGAAGAAGTGCCGAGCCTGGGTGCGCCCGGCCGGGTGGTTGAGGTCGCCACCGGCTACGCTCGCAACTACCTGCTGCCGCGCAAACTCGCGGTGCAGGCGACCACCGGCAACGTCAAGCAGCTCGAGCACCACCGGCGCACCATCGAGGCGCGCCAGAAGAAGCTGGCGCAGGGCGCCGAGGCCGTGGGCGCGCGCATCAGCGCCGTCCCCATCACCATTGCCGCCCGCGCGGGCGAGGCGGGCCGTCTCTACGGCTCAATCACCAGCGCCGACATCGCCGCCGAGCTGAAGCGCGCCTTCGACATGGAAGTGGACAAGCGCAAGATCGAGATCCCCGAGCCGATCAAGGTCTTGGGGGAGCACACGGTGAAGGTGCAGCTTCACCGCGATGTCCAGGTGTCGCTGCCGGTGGTGGTGGTCGCCGAGGCCGCACCCTCCAAGCCGGAAGAACGGGCGGACGAAGCATCGGCGCCCGCAGCGGCGCCGGTCGCGCCCGGCGCAGACGCGCCAGCGGAGGCGCGCGAGGAACCGGGGGCGGACGAGCCCCCGCCCGCCGGGGCACCGGAAGCAGCCGCGGCTTGATGCCCCGAGAGGCCCGCTGGGGGCGGCCGGCGGGGTGCGCCAATCGCCAGCGGCGCCGGCGGGATCGCGAGCCGTTAACGGCGCAGCACGAGGAAACGTGACATGGATCGCACAGCCGACCGCGCGGTCCTGGAGCGCGTGCCGCCACGCAGCGAGGAGGCCGAACAGGCCACGCTGGGCGCCATGCTCCTGGAGCGCGATGCCGCAGCCCGGGTGGTGAGCATCGTCGGGGCCGGCGACTTCTACACCGACGCTCACCGCAACATCTTCAACGCCATCGCCGACCTCTTCAACGAGGGGCAAGGGGTGGACGTGGTCACCCTCGCCGAGCGCCTGCAGGTGCGCGGCCTGCTCGACCAGGCCGGCGGCCAGGCCTACCTGGCGCATCTGCTTGACGCGGTGCCCACCGCCGCCAGCGCCGAGCGCTACGCCAACATCGTGCGCGACAAGGCCATCCTGCGCGACATGATCGGCGCCGCCAGTCGCATCCTCTCCCGCTGCTACGACGACAGCGACAACGTCCCCCAACTGGTGGACGAGTGCGAGAGCATGGTCTTCGCCGCCGGCGAGCGCACCGTCGCCGGCGCCTTCACCTCGCTCAAGCCGCTGCTGAGCGAGACCTACGATCGCATCGAGCGCATCAGCCAGTCGGGCGCGCCCGCCACCGGCCTGCCCACCGGCTTCGACGAGGTGGACAAGTTCACCTCGGGCTTGCAGCCGTCGGACCTGGTGATCCTGGCCGCGCGCCCCTCGATGGGCAAGACCGCCTTCGCCCTCAACGTCGCCACCCGCGTCGCGCTGCGCCAGAAGCTGCCGGTGGCCATCTTCAGCCTGGAGATGGCCAAGGAGCAGCTCGCTCTGCGCATCCTGTGCTCGGAGGCGTTAGTGGACCAGCAGCGCATCCGCCAAGCGGACATCGACCTCGATGAGGTAGTGAATCGCGACACCGGAGAGACGGTGGGGGACAGGCTGGTCAAGTGGACCGAGACCCTTTATCACGCCCCCATCTACATTGACGACTCGGCGAGCCTGAACATCCTGGAGATGCGCGGCAAGGCGCGCCGCCTGCAGGCGGAATTGGGCGGGCTGGGGCTGATCATCGTGGATTACCTGCAGCTCATGCACGGCCACGCCCGCTATGAGAACCGCACCCAGGAGATCTCCCAGATCGCGCGCGGCCTCAAGACCCTGGCGCGCGAGCTGCGGGTGCCGGTGCTGGCGTTGAGCCAGCTCAGCCGTGCGGTGGAGCTGCGCTCGCCGCGGCGGCCGCTGCTGTCGGACCTGCGGGAGAGCGGCTCCATCGAGGCCGAGGCCGATGTCGTCGCCTTCATCTATCGTCCCGGCTACTACGGCGAGGAAGAGATCAAGCGCGCCAATCCCGACTACAGCGTGGGCGACCAGAGAATCACCGAGATCATCATCGCCAAGCAGCGCAACGGCCCGGTCGGCGTCGCCCGCCTCGCCTGGCTCGGGCAGTATATCCGCTTCCGGCCGCTGGAGGAGCTGCACGTCGTGGAGTAGCCGCCGCGCGCGGCCCGCCGGCGCCGGCGCCGTTCATACACGGGAGGCGACCACCGTGGACTACTTTCGCACCGCGGCCGCCGCGGTCACCGGGCTTCTCGGCCTGTGCTTTGTGATCGGCTTCTTCAAGGCCTTCCGCGAGCGCATCTACCTCGGCCTGCTCGGGCTGTCGTTCATGAGCCTCGCCGCCAACATGCTGGTGTCCGCACCCGAACTCGGCCGGGTCAAGCTGCTGTTGTGGGTGATCACCGGGCTCCTCTTCGTCGGCGCGTGCTGCCTCGCGGTGGCGCAGACGCTGGCGCAGATGCGCCTCATCCGGGAACGCCGCAAGGGGCTGGAGGCGGAGATGTGGGCCTACCTGGAGCAGCTCCAGCGGCGCAACGCAGAGCAAGGCAAGACCGCGGACGCCGCCGGGCCGCCCGCGGATTCCACTCCCGGCGGCGAGGGGTAGCGGCGCGGTCGCGGTGCCGCCTCACCCTCCCGACGCACGGCGCGGGAGGCATCTCGGGCGAACGGAGGCCGTGATTGAAGGTCCTGGTGGTCGGCTCCGGCGGGCGCGAGCACGCCCTGGTGTGGAAGATCGCGCAGAGCCCGCGGGTGAAGAGAATCTACTGCGCGCCGGGCAACGCGGGCATCGCGCAACAAGCGGAATGCGTGCCCATTGCCGCGACGGAGGTCTCAGCCCTGGCCGATTTCGCGCAGCGGGAGTCGGTGGATCTGACGGTGGTCGGTCCCGAGGCGCCGCTGGTCGCGGGGATCGCCGACGAGTTTCGCCGCCGCGGCCTGCGCATCTTCGGCCCCAGCAAAGGGGCTGCGGCGCTCGAGGGCAGCAAAGTCTTCGCCAAGACACTGATGGCGCGCCACGGCGTCCCCACGGCCTCCTTCGTCGTGTTCGATAACTACCAGCGCGCCCGCGACCACCTGCGCACCCTGGAGCCGCCCGTCGTCGTCAAGGCCGACGGCCTGGCGGCGGGTAAGGGCGTGACGGTGGCGCGGACGTCGGATGACGCCGGCGCGGCCCTGCACGCGATGATGGTCGAGCGCGCCTTCGGCGACGCCGGGGAGCGCGTCATCATCGAGCAATGCCTGAGCGGCCAGGAGGTCTCGGTCATGGCCTTCGCCGACGGGGAACATCTCGTGCCCATGGCCGCCGCCCAGGATCATAAACCCATCTTCGATGACGACCAGGGGCCCAACACCGGCGGTATGGGCTGCTACTCGCCGGTGCCGGCGATGGACGACGCCCTCTTCCAGGAGGCGCTGGAGCGGATCATGCGGCCGACCCTGCGCGCCATGGCGGCGGAGGGCTGCCCCTATTCGGGTGTGCTCTACGGCGGGTTGATGATGACCGAGTGCGGCCTGCAGGCGCTGGAGTTCAACTGCCGCTTCGGCGACCCGGAGACGCAGGTGGTGCTGCCGCGGATGGAGGCGGACCTGGTCGAGGTGCTGGAAGCCGCGGTGGAGGGGCACCTCGACCGGGTGGCGTGCGAATGGTCGTCGCGGGCGGCGGTGTGCGTGGTGATGGCGTCAGGCGGCTACCCCGGCATCTACGAAAAGGGCCGGGGGATCACCGATCTGGATCATGCCGAAGCTATTCCCGGCGTGACGGTATTCCACGCCGCCACGCGGCGCGAGGGCGACCAGTGGCGGACCGACGGCGGGCGGGTGCTGGGGGTGACCGGCCGGGGGGATACGCTGCCGGCGGCGATCGAGACCGCGTACCAGGGGGTGGCGGCCATTCACTTCGAGGGCGCCCACTATCGCCGCGACATCGGTCGCAAGGCGCTGGCGGCGGCGGGCGGGTAACCGTGAACGATCGTCTGAAGGTATTCTCGGGCACCTCCAATCCCCAGCTCGCGGGGGAGATCTGCGCGCACCTGGGCGTGCCGCTGGGTGACGCCACCATCTCCACCTTCAGCAATGATAACCTTTTCGTGCAGATCGGCGACAACGTGCGCGAGCGCGACGTCTTCGTCGTGCAGCCGGTGCAGACGCCGACCAGCATCGTCGAGCTGCTGCTCTTGCTGGACACCTTGCGCTCCGCGTCGGCCGCGCGCATCACCGCCGTCATTCCCTACTACTCCTACGCCCGCTCCGACAAGAAGGACATGCCGCGCATCTCCATCGCCGCGCGCCTGCTGGCCGATGTCATCGTGCGCGCGGGCGCCAACCGCGTGCTGACCATGACCCTGCACTCGGCGCAGGTGCAGGGGTTCTTCAGCGTCCCCTGCGACCATCTCGCCGCCACCCCCATCCTGTGCGACCACTTCGCCGCCAAGCTCGAGCTCTCGGATTTCGTGGCGCTGGCCGCCGACGCCGGCAGCGCCAAGCGCGCCGGCGCCTACGCGCAGCGCCTCAACCTCCCCCTCGCCTTCGTGGACAAACGCCGCGTCAGCGACCTCGACGTGGAGGTGCGCAGCGTGGTGGGAGAGGTGCGGGGCAAGCACGTCATCATCTTCGACGACGAGATCGCGGCCGCGGGGTCGCTGGCGGAGACGGTCAAGGCCATTCGCCGCTTCGACGTCGGCGACATCTACGCCGCCGCCACCCACGGCGTGCTGTCGGGGCCGGCGCCCGAGCGCATCCGCGACATGGATGTCCGCGAGGTGGTCGTCACCAACACCCTGCACGTCCCGCCCGAGAAGCGCGACGATAAGGTGACGGTGCTGTCGGTGGCGTCCCTGTTCGCGGAGGCGATCAAGCGCATCCATACGGGAGAGTCGGTCAGCGCGCTGTTCGGGTGATCGGGGATTGCTTACCACCAAGGCACAAAGACACGAAGGGGGCATCTCGGATCTCCGATCCAGGGCTTTCGTTTACTCAATGTCTTAGTGGTTCAAGTATGTCGTTCTTGTTTTCATGTGAGAGGAGCCTTCCATGCCCGCAGTGGTGGCCGTGATCATGGGCAGTGAATCCGACCTGGAGGTCATGCAGGACGCCCTGCGCACCCTCGACGAGCTGGGGATCGAGCGCGAGGCCCACGTCATGTCGGCGCATCGCTCGCCGGAGGTCGTAGCCCGCTTCGCCGCCGGGGCGAGCGACGCCGGACTGAAGGTCATCATCGCCGGGGCGGGCATGGCGGCGCACCTGGCGGGCGCGGTCGCGGCGCACACCACACTGCCGGTGATCGGCGTGCCCCTGGTGGCGGGGCACCTGGGTGGGATGGACGCCCTGCTGGCGACGGTGCAAATGCCGCGGGGGGTACCGGTGGCGACGGTAGCCACCAACGGCGCGCGCAACGCGGCGCTGCTGGCGGCGCAGATCCTCGCGCTCGAGGACTCCCGCCTGCGCGCCCGCCTCGACGCGCTCAAGCGCCAGATGGCGGAAGATCTGGCGGAGGCGTCGCGGCGGATAATGCAAAAGGCGTGAGGTGAGGCGACGAAGATGCCGCTAGCGGTTGACTTGGATCGAGAACGCATCGCGGGATTCTGTCGCAAATGGCGGGTGAAAGAGCTCGCCGTTTTCGGCTCCGCGCTGCGCGACGACTTCGCCCCTGATAGCGACGTGGACGTACTGGTGGAGTTCGCCCCGGACCACGGACTGAGCCTCTATGATTGGGTGGACATGATCGAGGAGCTGCAGGTGATCTTCGGGCGCAAGGTGGACCTGGTCGCGGAGGGCGGCCTCAAGGATCCCTTTCGGCGGGGGGAGATCCTGCGCACGGCCGAGGTGATCTATGCGTCCTGACCGGCGCGACGCCCGGGTCGCTGTCATTCCGAGCGCCAGCGAGGAATCCCCTGCCTCCAGATCCACCCGGTAGGGGATTTCTCGGTCGCTTCGCTCCGTCGAAATGACACCTCTTCATCCAATTCGACGGGGGGGGACGGATTGAGGGTGTTACACGCTCGCCTGATAGGAGCACTGCCTTGATCGAACGATACTCATACCCCGAAATGCGGGCCATCTGGGAGCCGGAGAACCGCTTCCAGGCATGGCTGGAGGTCGAGCTGCTGGTCGCCGAGGCGCTGGCGCAGTTGGGCGAGATCCCGGCGGAAGCCGCAGCCCGGATGCGCCAACACGCCCGCTTCGATGTTGATCGCATCATCGAGCTCGAGGGCGAGACCCCCGGCCGCGAGCCGCCGCCAGGCGTCAAGCCCCTGCGCCACGACTTGCTGGCATTCGTGCATTCCGTGCGCGAGAGCCTGGGCGACGAGGGGAAGTACCTTCACGTGGGGCTGACGTCGTATGACGTCGAGGATACCGCGCTAGGGATCATGCTCAAGCAGTCGGCGGACCTGCTGCTGGCCGACCTCGAGCGCGTGCATGAAGCGGTGCTGGAACGCGCGCGCGAGCACAAGTGGACGATCATGATGGGGCGCACCCACGCCGTGCACGCCGAGCCCATCACCTTCGGCTTCAAGCTCGCGGTGTGGCTGGGGGCCATCGAGCGCGCGCGGCGCCGCCTCGAGCAGGCGCGCGGCGAGGTCGCCGTGGGCAAGATCTCGGGCGCGGTCGGCACCTATGCCAATATCAGCCCGCAGGTGGAGCAACACGTCTGCGCCAAGCTCGGCCTGCAGGCGGCGCGCGCCTCGACCCAGATCGTGCAGCGCGACCGCCACGCCGCGTATCTGTGCGCGCTGGCGGTGATCGCGGGCTCCATCGAGCAGTTCGCCACCGAGATTCGCCACCTCGCCCGCACCGAGGTGCTGGAGGTCGAGGAGGCCTTCGGCGCCGGGCAGCGGGGGTCGTCGGCCATGCCCCATAAGCGCAACCCCATCGTCGCCGAGCGCCTGACCGGGATGGCGCGGCTGATGCGGTCTTACACCGTCCCCGCGCTGGAGAACATCGCCACCTGGCACGAGCGCGACCTGTCGAACAGCTCGGTGGAGCGCATCACCCTGCCCGACGCCAATATCCTGCTCGATTACATGCTGCGCAAGTTCGCCGACCTGGTGGCCGGGCTGCAAGTGAACGGGGAACGCATGGCCGCGAACCTCGACCTGCTGGGGGGCATGGTGTGCTCGCAACAGGTGATGCTGGAGCTGACGCGGAAAGGTTATGACCGGGACCAGGCGTATCAGTTGGTGCAGGGGCACGCGCGCCGCGCCTGGGACGAAGGAGCGAACTTCAAGGAGCTGGTGTTCGCCGACGCGGAGATTACCGGCGCGCTGTCCGCCGAGGAATTGGAGGCCTGCTTCGACCACCGCCGCCACCTGCGGCACCTGGAGCAGGTATTCGCGCGCTTCGGGATTTGAGGGCGGGAGACCAACCACAGAGAACACAGAGGACGCAGAGGCAAGCATCCACCGATTTCACAGATTACACAGATTTCAGAACGACCATTCATTCTAATCTGCGGAATCTGTGAAATCTGTGGACGTTTTCTCGTGATCTCTCCGCGGTGAATGAGGAATACGAATGTATCGTGCGCAGGTAACGATAACGCTCAAGCCGACCGTGCTCGACGCCCAGGGAGCGACGGTTGAACGGGCGCTGCACAACCTGGGGTTTGAGACGGTGGAGGGCGTGCGCATGGGCAAGCATGTGGAAGTCACGCTCGAAGCCCCCGACGCCGACGCCGCCCGCCGCCAGGTGGAGGACATGTGCCGGCAGCTGCTGGCCAACCCCATCATCGAGGAGTACCGGGTGGAGGTCTTCTCCGCCGGGGGGTGAGGGAGCATTTGAACCGCGGAGACCGCAGAGGATACATAGAGAAACATCCGCAGACGGGATGAAGCATTCTCCAATCTGCGCAATCTGCGGTTAGCATAGGAATCCAGTGATGAAGACCTTCGGGGTGGTGGTCTTTCCCGGATCTAATTGTGACCACGACTGCTACCATGCCGTCGCCCACGCCATGGGCGCGCAGGCGCGCTATGTCTGGCACCGCGACACCGACCTGTCGGGGCTGGACTGCGTCATCCTGCCGGGCGGGTTCACCTATGGCGACTACCTGCGCACCGGTGCCATCGCCCGCTTGTCGCCGGTGATGGGCGCGGTGGCGGAGTTCGCGCGCGCGGGCGGCCTGGTCATCGGCATCTGCAACGGGTTCCAAATCCTGCTCGAGGCGCAGCTGCTGCCGGGGGCGATGCGGCGCAACCAGAACCAGAAGTTCATCTGCAAACACCTCCACCTGCGCCTGGAGCAGCCGCGGACCCCGTTCACCGGCGCCGGTCGCGAGGGGCAGGTGCTGCGTATCCCCATCGCCCACGGCGAGGGCAACTACTACGCGGACACCGGAACCCTGCGCCGCCTGCGTGACAACGGGCAGATCGTGTTTCGCTATTGCCGGCCCGATGGCCGCGTGACGGTTGATGCGAACCCCAACGGCTCGATGGACAACATCGCCGGCATCTGCAACGAGGGGCGCAATGTTCTGGGGATGATGCCCCATCCCGAGCGCTGCGCCGAGGCGATCCTCGGCGCCAGCGACGGGCGGGTGATATTCGAGAGCATATTGCAGGCATTGTGAATCAGGGGAGGGATAATCCACAGATTACATAGATTACACAGACTGCGAAGATGTAGGGGTGTGATTTGGCTAGGCCTCAAGGCCGCCATCCCGGTCTCTGACCTAGGGACATCACGCCCATCCAGATTGGGCGCAGTGAACTGCGCCCCTACGTCTCGGGCACAGCATGCTGTGCCCCTACGGTGGCTGTCATCGGCGTCTATCGGCGTTCGTCGGCGGCTGATCTTGTCCCCATCTGTGTGATCTGTGGATGGCGCCTCCTGCGGATAATGGACATGATCGAACCCGCTGTCTATCGCGAGTTGGGCCTCAAGGACGAGGAATACCAGCGAATCGAGCAGTTGCTGGGGCGGGAGCCGACGCCGACGGAGCTGGCGATGTTCTCGGTCGAGTGGTCGGAGCACTGCGGCTACCCGCGCTCGCGGCCGCTGCTGGGACTGCTGCCGCGCGAGGGCAAGTTCGCACCCCAGGTCGCGGGCGACGCGGGGGGGGTCGAGATCGCCCCCGGCATCACCGTCCTGTTCAAGCTCGAAAGCCACAACCACCCCTCCCAGGTCGAGCCCAAGCAGGGCGCGGCCACCGGCGTGGGGGGGATCATCCGCGACATCTTCACCATGGGCGCGCGCCCCATCGCCTGCCTCAACTCGCTGCGCTTCGGCGAGCTGGAGACCAGCCTGGCCCGGTTCCTTTTCACGGGCGTGGTGGACGGCATCCAGTTCTACGGCAACTGCGTCGGCGTCCCCACCGTCGGCGGCGAGGTCTATTTCAACCGCTGCTACCGCGGCAACTGCCTGGTCAATGTCATGTGCGTCGGCGTCGTCCCCACCGACCGCATCGTCCTCGGCCGCGCCGACGGCCCCGGCAACGCGGTCATGTACGTCGGCTCCTCCACCGGGCGCGACGGCATCGGCGGCTGCAGCGTGCTGGCCAGCCACGAGTTCGGCGCGGACGAGGAGAAGCGCCCGACGGTGCAGATCGGCGATCCCTTTACCGAGAAGTGCCTGATCGAGGCCTGCCTGGAGGCGCTGGATACCGGCGCCATCGTCGGCATGAAGGACATGGGCGCGGCAGGGCTGACCTGCACCACCTGCGAGATGGCCGCCGCCGCCGGCACGGGCATGGATGTGGATCTCGCGCTGGTGCCGCGGCGCGAGGCGGGCATGGAACCCTACGAGCTGATGATGTCGGAGTCCCAGGAGCGGATGCTCCTCGCGGTTAAGGCCGGCGGGGAAGATCGCGTCGCCGCCATTTTCCACAAGTGGGACCTCAACGCGGTCGTCATCGGCCGCGTCACCGACGACGGCATCCTGCGCGTCCGCGACAACGGCAAGGTCGTGGCCGAGATGGACGCGCAAGAGCTCGCCAGCCCGCCTACCTATGACATGCCGGTCGAGGAGCCGCCGCACCTGCGCGAGGTACAGGCCCGCGACCTGTCGGCGCTGCGGCTGCCCCGGGACTACGGTCGCGTCTTGCTCGACCTGCTGGCGAGCCCCAACCTCGCCAGCAAGCGCTGGGTGTGGGAGCAGTACGACCACATGGTGCAGGTTAACACCGTCGTCTTGCCCGGCGGTGACGCGGCGGTGCTGCGCATCAAGGGCACGCCCCACGGGATCGCGGTGACCACCGACTGCAACAGCCGCTACTGCTATCTCGATCCCTACGTCGGCGCGCAGATCGCGGTCGCCGAGGCCGCGCGCAACGTCGTCTGCACCGGCGCCGAGCCGGCGGGCATCACCGACGGCCTCAACTTCGGCAACCCCGAGAAGCCCGACCGCTTCTGGCAGTTCCGCCGCGCGGTAGAGGGGCTGGTGGCGGCCTGTCGCGCCTTCCGTCTGCCGGTGGTGAGCGGCAATGTCAGCTTCTACAACGAGAGTCAGGCCGACGCGATCTACCCCACGCCGGTGATCGGCCTGGTGGGGGTGATCGAAGACCTTGAGCGCCGCGCGACGATTGATTTCAAGGAGGCGGGCGACGAGATTATCCTGCTCGGTGAGAGCCGCGACGAGCTGGGCGGCAGCGAGTACCTGGCCCTCGCCCACGGGCTGGAGGCGGGTCATCCCCCGGCGCTCGACCTGGGGCGCGAGCAGGCGGTGCAGGCGGCGTGCCTGGCGGCGATCCGCGCGGGGCTGGTGCGCTCGGCCCACGATTGCGCGGACGGCGGGCTGGCGGTGGCGCTGGCGGAAATGTGCATCCGCGGCAACCTCGGCGCGGAAATCAGGCTCCCTGCGGGCCCGGCAGACATTCGCCTCGACGCCGCGCTCTTCGGCGAGAGCCAATCGCGCATCGTCCTGGCGGTGCGCCCGCAGGAGGTGGAGGCGGTAACCCGCATCGCCGAGTCCCAGGGCGCGCCGTGGGCGCTCATTGGCAAGGTCGGCGGCGACAGCCTGCGCATTGAATCAGCTTCCGGCGCGGGTATCATTGACTTGCCGGTGGCCGAGATGGAACCGGCCTACGAGGGCGCGATCCCGGGGTTGATGGGGTAGCGGAGATGATCCGCAGATTTCGCAGATGACGCAGATTGACATGGACGGAAAGGCGTAGGGCAGGAGCTGGCCTCCTGCCCGATATGTCCAGCATGCACAGGCCCTGCTCTGCGTCCCGACATGAGGCCCCCCGCGAATCCTGCGGGGTCTTCGGCGTCTTCTCGCCCGGCGAAGACGTCGCGCGCATGGCATACTTCGGCCTCATCCAGCTCCAGCACCGCGGTGAGGAGAGCGCGGGGATTGCGGTCACCGGTGGCGGCAAGCTCAAGCTCCACCGCGGCATGGGTCTGGTCATGCAGGTGTTCGACGAGGACACCTTGGCCCTGCTCGGGGGCGATGCGGCCATCGGCCACAACCGCTACTCGACCATGGGCGGCAGCCACCCTGCCAACGCGCAGCCGCTGCTGACGCCGGTGCCGGGGTTCGGCGCCAACCTGGCGCTGGGCCACAACGGCAGCCTGGTCAACGCCCCGGAGCTGCGCCAGCGGCTGAACGCCGCCGGCATTCACCTCGAATCCACCACCGACAGCGAGATCATCGCCAAGCTCATCGCGCTTGAGGCCGACACCGCGCCCACTTTCCAGGACGCCATTCGCGCCGCCGCCTCCGCCTGCCAGGGCTCGTATTCCCTGACCATGCTGACCGATGGGCTCGGGCCGGGCGACCGCGAGGGGCGCTTGCTGGCGCTGCGCGACCCGTGGGGGGTGCGCCCGCTGTGCATCGGCGAACTGGACGCGGGGCGCTGCGTCATCGCCTCCGAGAGCTGCGCGTTGCCGGTGCTGGGCGCGCGCCTCGTGCGCGAGGTCGAGCGCGGAGAGCTGGTCATCGTGGGTCGCGACGGCCTGCGCTCGGTGCAACTGCTGGAGCCGCAGCGCCCGGCATTGTGCGTGTTCGAGTTCATCTACTTCGCGCGGCCCGACAGCGTCATCGCCGGCGTCCTGCTGCACCAGGCGCGCCGGCGTATGGGCCACGCGCTGGCGGCCGAGCATCCGGCGGCGGCGGACCTGGCGATTCCGGTGCCCGAGACCGGGTGGCCCGCCGCCATCGGCTATGCCGAGGCCGCGGGCATACCCTTGGGGCAGGGGCTAATCCGCAACCGCTACATCGGCCGCACCTTCATCCAGCCCGACCAGCGCATGCGCGAGCAAGGCGCACGACTCAAGTACGCCTCCCTCCACCAGGAGGTGGAGGGCAAGCGCCTGGTGGTTATTGACGATACCATCATCCGCGGCACCACCAAGGCCCAGACCGTGGGCCTGCTGCGCGACGCCGGCGCCGCCGAGGTGCACGTGCGCATCACCGCCCCGCCCTACCGCTACCCGTGCTTCTACGGGGTGGACACCAGCGCCCGCGGCACCCTCATCGCCGCCCGCGCCTCCTGCCTCGACGACATCCGCCGGGAAATCGGCGCCGACAGCCTCGGCTACCTCAGCGCCGACGGCCTCGTGCGCGCGGTCGGCTTGCCCCGTGAATCGCTGTGCATGGCCTGCCTCGAGGGCGAGTACCCGATCGAGGTCTCCGACGAACTGCTGGCGCAGAAGACGGCCCTGGAGCAACCTGGATGAAGAAAGCGAAGCCGCCCGGCCAACCCATGACCTATCGTGACGCGGGGGTGGATATCGAGGCCGCCGAACGCGCCCTCGACCGCGCCAAGCCCCACCTGCGCCGCACGTTCACCCCCCAGGTGCTGGCCGACATCGGCACCTTCGGCGCGCTGTTTGCGGTGCCGCCCGACCTTGAAGATCCCGTGCTCGTGTCGAGTTGTGACAGCGTCGGCACCAAGCTCAAGGTCGCCTTCATGACCAACCGCCACGACACGGTGGGCGAGGACCTGGTCAACCACTGCGTCAACGACATCCTGTGCCAGGGGGCGCGGCCGCTGTTCTTCCTGGATTACCTGGGGGTCGGCAAGCTCGACGGCGATGTGTTCGAGGCCATCATCACCGGCCTGGCGCGCGGCTGCGAGAACGCCGGGTGCGCCCTCATCGGCGGCGAGACGGCGGAGCTGCCCGGGTTCTATGCCGCGGGCGAATACGACCTCGCGGGCTTCATCGTGGGCGCGGTCGAGCGCGGGCGCATCATCACCGGCGAGAAGGTCGCCCCGGGCGATGTACTGCTCGGCCTGGCCTCCAATGGCCTGCACACCAACGGCTACTCGCTGGCGCGCAAGGCGCTGTTCGAGATCGCGGGATACAAGCCCGACGATACCGTCGAATCCCTGGGCGGCACCGTCGCCGACGAGCTGCTGCGCGTCCACCGCAGCTATGCGCCGGCGGTGCTGCCGCTGCTGGCCGACGACACGGTGCGCGGCGTCGCCCACATCACCGGCGGCGGCATCCCCGACAACCTGCGGCGCGTCCTGCCCGCGGGCTGCCGCGCCGTCATCCGCCGCGGCGCGTGGATCGTGCCGCCCATCTTCGACCTCATCCGCGACCGCGCGCGGGTCTCCGACGAGGAGATGTTCCACACCTTCAACATGGGCATCGGCCTCGTCCTCGTGGTGGAGGGCGCGCGGGCCGAGGAGGTCTGCGAGCGCCTGGCGCGCGCCGGCGAGCCATGCTACCACCTGGGCGAGATCGTCCGCGGCGAGCGCGCGGTGGAGATAGGGTAGGCAGTGGAACAGGCTTGCCCCGAGCGCAGCCGAGGGGTCGCCGGCGTGGACCTGGGCTCGCGCACGATCAAGGTGGTGGTGCTGGAGCGCGGGCAGGTAGTCGGGTCGGCGATTACCGACACCGGGCCCGACATGACCGCGCGCGCGCGCAAGCTGCTCGAACCCTATGACCCCGCTCGCATCATCGCCACCGGCTACGGGCGCCACCTCGCCGCCGCCGATTTCGCCCACGAAGCCGTCACCGAGATCACCGCTTACGCCCTCGGCGCGCGGCATCTCTTCCCCGCGTGCCGCACCGTCATTGACGTCGGCGGCCAGGACAGCAAGGCCATCGCCCTCGAGGAGCGCGGAGGCTTTCGCGACTTCGAGATGAACGACCGCTGCGCCGCCGGCACCGGGCGCTTCCTCGAGATCATGGCGCGCGCGCTTGGCTTCTCCGTCGAGTCCTTCGGCGACGCGGCGCTGGAGGCGGCTAGGTCGCTGCCAGCGACCGCCGTGGCGGCCGAAGGCCTAGCCACCGATCACCCCGTCGCCATCAGCAGCGTCTGCACCGTCTTCGCCGAAACCGAAGTGATCTCGCTGCTCGCGCGGAATGAGCACCCGCGCAAGATCGCGCTGGGCATTCATCACGCCATCGCCGACCGCCTGGCGATCATGGTGGGACGCGTCGGCGCGCGGCCCGAGGTCGTATTCGCGGGCGGCGTGGCCCTCAATCCGTGCATCGTGCGACTGCTCGGCGAGCGCCTGGGCGTGGACATTCGCGTGCCCGAAGGCCCGCAACTCGTGGGCGCCCTCGGCGCCGCCCTGCGCGCGAGGGCAAAGAATTAGCCGCCGATCAACGCGGATGGGCGGAAGAGTGACCTTCCTCGCCATCCGCGTCCTCTGAGGCGTCGGTCTCTGCGACGCGGCCCCGCTGCGCCCTATGGCGCGGGCAGGAACTTGGTGTCGCCCGCGTTGTAGTCCAGCTCGTAGCTGACGCTGACCGTCGCCGTCACCTCGAGCATGCCCGCGGTGACGGAGGTGGGGGTCGCCGCGGCCTCGGCCGAGCGGCCGGCGTAAGTGGCCTGCACCTGCCGCAATTCCATGTACGGGCGGGCGTAGCCGGGATTGATGCTGCGCACCCCGACGATCTTGCGCCCCGCGGCGGCGGCCACCGCCTCCGCCGTCGCCTGCGCGTCCTTCATTGCCCTGGTCAGCGCCTCGCGCATGGCGGAGCGGTCGTCCTTCTCCAGGGAGTAGGCGACGCTGGTGATCTGGTTGGTGCCCGCCGCCATCAGCGCGTCAATGACCTTGCCAGTTCCCGCCGACAGCTCCTCCCGCGTGCCCTGCAGCCGCACCGTCAGGCTGTTGGCGGCGCGATACCCCAGCGTCACCGGCACCGAGACGTCGAAGTTGGAGTCCCGGATCTCCATCCCCGACACCTTCCACGGGATGTCCCATTTCGCGGGGTCCACCTTGAGCGACACGCGGGCGTCGCGGGTGACCCGCTCCATCGTATAGTCGAGGGTCTTGGTGGTGGCGTTGGGGAGCTTGAGCGCCTTGACCGCCGCCATCGCTCGCTGCGCGATCTGGGCGTTGCGCTCGCGCGCCTGCTCCACCGTCTCCCCCTCGGTGATGATGCTGGCGGTGACGCGCGCGGTGTCGGGCGCGATCTCCACCGTGCCGGTGCCGCTGACCGACATCATCGGGTGCCCGATGGTCGTCACCTGCCCCTGCACCATCTCCGCCGACGCCGCCCCGCCCAGCGCCAGCGCCATGACACATACTCCGACCATCCATAATGTACGCATGGTTCTCCCTCCCTCACGTTGTCGTTTTCGGCAGACGATAACCGGCTCTTGGACTTCCGGGCCAGGGGCAAGGTTCCTGTGCCGCGATGTGGGGGTACGGGCACGCGGTTGGGTGCAGCGACCAACCCCTCTCCCTTGCGGGGAGAGGATGGGTGAGGGTCAGAGGCGGTTGGGTGCACCCTCATCCCCGACAAGTCGGAGCCTCTCCGTGCGAGGGAGAGGCGTGTTCGGAGACCCGCGCCACCATGCTCCGGCTCCAGCGCTCGAGGAGCTCGAAGTAGCAGAGGGGCCTTGCCGTGCGGTCAGCCTCGCTCTCGCGCCAGTCGCGCGCCACAGCAACTACGGCCCGGTCATCTTCGTCGTTCAGGACCTGCAACAGGTCAGTCTTCCGCGCGAAGAACTGGCTGCTCTGCACGAGTATCCACTCCTGGAGGGCGTAGAAGGACTCCTTGAACGGATAGCACAGGCTGTGCACCTTCTGCCTCAAATCGTGGGGGAAGAGCAAGTAATGCCGCGTGGCGAGCAGGTTGTAGGAGGCTTTCGCGCGGATATCCTGCATGAGGTCAGCGTTGGTTGGTTTCCCGACTATGCCAGCCATGCTGCCGTGTAGCACCTTGCAGCCATAGAAGTACTGCACCGGCGCCTCCGACCGCGGACGCGCTTGCATCTCCGCCACCGAGTTGAAAAGGCCGCTCGCCATCCGCCCCCCATCGGCCATGTTGCTAATCACGTCCCGGTACGCGGCCAGATCCTCCGCCTCGATATGATCGAGGATGACCATGGTGTCAATGTCGCTGTCCGGCGTCGCCTCGCCCCGCGCCCAACTTCCGTGGTGGCCCACGAACAGCAGGCGCTGGCCGAAGGCCTGGCGCAGACGGGCGAGGAACTCCGCCAGCCATTGATTAACCGTCGCCTGGTCGGCCACACGACCCTCCTTGCCCACCGGGAATGGCATAAAGGCTGTGCACAGCATGCTGTGCCCCTATTGACTTTCGCCAAGTAGGTTGACGATGCAATCATCCGGTGGCGCCCCGACATGCCGGGGCGAGAATGCCGGCGGGCGAGACGCCCGCCCCACCATGGCCATTTCCCCATCGGCGTTGTCAACGTAATGGGCGAGACTCAATAAGATCGCGGCGCCTGGCTTGGCCGCGCATATCCGCGGGCAGTCCCATCGCGGTTCGGGCTCGCCCCTGCTACTCGAACTCCCCCGCCACTTTGCCCTGCCAACCGCTGGTGCTGGTTATGAGCCACCGCCCGTGGCGCTTGCGCAGGTGGAGGTTAACGGTAGCGGAGTAGTGGTCGGTCTTGCGGCCGCGCTCGTAGATCGCGGCCTCGCCTGCCAGGCGCACGTCGGCGCGGCCGCCGCGGATGACCACTTTCATCTCCTCGATGATGACCTGGGGCGTTCCCCGGGTGCGCAGCAACTCCAGGCTCAGGCGGTGGAGGTCGCGCTTGGTGAGACCGGAATCGTCGCGGTAGTCGTCGGAGATGGCGCTGACGATCATGCGCGGGCGCTTGGTCTCGACCCCACGCTTGATGCTCTCCAGCAGCCGGTTGATCTGCTCGCGGTCGGACAGCGGCGGATGGGTAAGCCGCCACGCCGCATATCCCCCGCCGCCGAGGAGAAGGACGATCCCCGCCGCGATCAGGCGCCTGCGCCACATGAATACATTCTAGCGATACCGACGCGGCCTGGCAACCTGGGCCGGCGCGCGGGGTATGACCTCGGAGAGTGGGGATCGCCGGCAGACTTGTAGGGGCGCAGCATGCTGCGCCCACTCCCAGCCGAGGGCGGCTGGGCCACATTTCCTGTTGGGTCACCCAGCCATCCCCCTAGGAAAGGTCATAGCCGGCCCGCGGCGCCGGTCCTGCAATGCCGGGCGGCCCCGGAGAGGTGGAGGCCCGGGGCGCACCGAAGTAACGACGCCCAGCCGGAGCGGCATCGGCGCCCGGCACCCATTCCGATGGAGGGTTCCCTTGCATACGGTCATTCGCTTGCAGCAGCCGGCGGGGCGCTGGATGGATGGTTTCCCGCTGGGCAACGGGCGCCTGGGCGCCATGGTGCTGGGGGGACTGCCGACCGCGCGCCTGGCCCTCAATCACGAGAAGCTGTGGCGCGGCAAGACCCGCGACCGCACTACCGAGGCGAAGCACCAGCACCTGCCGGAGATCCGCCGGCTGTTCTTCGCCGGCAAGTTGATGGAGGCCGCCGAGCTCGCCGTCCGCCACCTCAGCGGCCACGACCGCCGCGTGCAGCCCTATCAGCCCGTGGGCGACCTTACCATGGAGTCGCCGGGGCACGAGCTCGCGACCGCCTCCGATTACGTCCGCACCCTCGACCTCGCCGAGGGCCTGGCGCACGTCACCTACGCCTGCCAGGGGCGGTGCTGGCGGCAAACCTGCTTCGTCTCGGCGCCACACCAGGCGGTTATCCTGCGGGTGACCTGCGACCGACCGGCAGGCATCACCGCCGCGATCGCGCTCGACCGCGTGGAGGATCCCGAGTGCGGGCTTGCGCCGTGGGCGCAGGATGACATCTGCGGCTTCGTGGGGCGCTTCGAGGAGGGCATCGAGTTCACCGCCGGCCTGCGCGTGGTCGCGCGCGGCGGCGCGATCACGTCGGCGACGGACGGCCGCGCACTTCTACACGTCGTGGCGGCGGACGAACTGTTGGTGCTGGCGGCGGTGGAGGTCTCGCTCGACGGCGACCCCACCCGCGAGGCGTGCGTGACCCGCCTGGCGGCGCTCCCGGACGACTTCGACGCGCTGCGGGAGGCGCACCTGGCCGAGCACCGCGTGCTTTTCGACCGTGTGCAGTTGGCGCTGGGCGATCCCTCCCAGGCGAGCCCGGACCTGCCCACCGACGAGCGCGTACAGGCGCTGCGCGCGGGCGGCGCGGATGCGGACCTGTTCGCGCTCTACTTCCAGTTGGGCCGTTACCTGCTGATGGCGAGCTCCCGCTCCTGCGACCAGCCCGCCAACCTGCAGGGCATCTGGAACGAGGAGCTGCGGCCGCCCTGGGACGCGGATTTCCACCACGACGTCAACATCGAGATGAACTACTGGCCGGCGGAGGTCGCCAACCTCGCGGAATGCGCCCAGCCCCTGTTCGCCTACCTCGAGCGCGCCCTGCCCCAGGGGCGCAAGGCGGCGCAAGACCTCTACGGCTGTCGCGGCATCGTGCTGCCGATTCAGACCGATGTCTGGGATCGCGCGACCCCGGAGGCGCCGTGCTGGGATGTGTGGACCGGCGCCGCCGCCTGGCTTGCCCAGCACCTGTGGTGGCATTACGAGTACACGCAAGACGCCGATTTCCTGCGCGACCACGCCTACCCGTTCATCAAGCAGGTCGCGGCTTTCTACGCGGACTACCTGGTGCGCGACCCGCAAGGGCGGCTGGTGACGGTGCCGTCGCAGTCGCCAGAGAACCGGTTCGTCGGCGGCTCGACCCCGATCAGCCTGTGCGTGGCGGCGACGATGGATCTCGAATTGATCCACGAGGTCTTGACCCACGCCATCGCCGCCGCCGAGGCGCTGGGCGGCGACGGGCCGGAGCGCGAGCGCTGGCGGAGGATACTCGAGGACCTGCCGCCGCTGCAGGTGGGCCGCCACGACCAGTTGCAGGAGTGGCTGGAGGACTACGAGGAGGTCGAGCCCGGCCACCGCCACCTGTCGCATCTCTATGCCGTGTTCCCCGGCGACCAGATCACGCCGGATACCGCCGAGCTGTGGCGAGCCGCGCGCGTATCGCTGGAGCGCCGCCTGGCCGCGGGCGGCGGTCACACCGGCTGGAGCCGGGCGTGGGTGGCGGCATTGTGGGCGCGCTTCGGCGAGGGCGACCTTGCCCATCAGCACCTGGTGCGCCTCATCGCCGATCAGTCCCTGCGCAACCTGCTCGACCTGCATCCGCCGGAGATCTTTCAGATCGAGGGTAACTTCGGCGGGGCGGCGGTGATCGCCGAGATGCTGCTGCAAAGCCACGGGGAAGTGATGCGCCTGCTGCCGGCGCTGCCCTCGGCCTGGCCGCAAGGGACGGTCAGCGGACTGCGCGCTCGCGGCGGCTTCGAGGTGGACATCGCGTGGGCGGACGGGAGGCTCGAATCCGCCTCGATCACCAGCCTCGCGGGGCGCCCGTGCGTGCTAGGCGGCGGCCGCGACCTGCGCGTAACCCGTGACGGTCAGCCCGTGGCTACCGCCCGGGATGACCGTGGGCACCTGCGCTGGCCGACCGTGCGCGGCCAACGATATGAGGTTGTCCCTGAGGCAAGTCGCTAGCCCGCATGCGGTTCGGTTAGGGTGACGACTATGTCATCCGGTCGCGCCTTGACAGCGAATGAGGGTTCCCATATACTCTCGGTGACCGGGAGGCCAGGTCGAGTGAGCTGCGTGAGAATCCCACTGGCGGCGGCGGTGCTGGCGCTGATCCCGTCCCTTGGTTTCGCCTACACCCTCGGTGCCGGCGACGACATCGCGGTCGAAGTGCGCGCCGCGCAGACCACGCTGTCGTTGCGCATGGTGGTGTCGGTTGACGGGCGCATCGCCATCGCGCCTGCCGGCGCTTTTGTCGCCGCCGGCAAGACGCCCGCCGAGCTGGAGAGAGAGATCGCCGAGGGGCTGGGCAACTACTACGTGGGCCCGGTGCAAGCGGTGGTGCTGGTGGTAGCGCCCAAGCAGGTGAAGGTGTCGGTGCTGGGCGAGGTGGGGCAACCCGGGGAGCAGAGCCTGCCCGGCGATCGGCCCTTGCTGTCGCAGGCGATCGCGAAGGCCGGCGGATTGGCGCCGCAGGCCTCGTGGCGGCGGGTGACGCTGGTGCGCGGGGGACAGGCGTTGGGCCCGTTTGACCTCTACGCGATCCTCAAGCGAGGCCGGAGCGAACTCGACATGATGCTGCGGCCCGACGACGTCATCTACGTTCCGGCGCGCGAGCAGTGGGCGAGCGTCGTGGGCCCGGCGCAGGAGCCGGGGGTGTACGAACTGCTGCCCGGGGATCGCGTCACCACCCTCATCGCGACCGCCGGTGGGCTGACCTTGGACGCCGACCAAGAGCGTGCGGTCATCGAGCGCGGCAGTCGCACGGTCGAGGTCGTCTTGCGCGCGGCGCTGTTGCATCCGGGCGGGGGCGAGGACCTGCTGCTGGAAGCGAGCGACGTCGTGCGCTTGGGCAGCCGCCGGTCCCAGGTGTACGTCCTGGGTGAGGTGACGGAGCCGGGCGCCCGGCCCTACGATGACAACCGCGCGCTGCTTGACTACATCGGCGCCGCCGGGGGGATGACGACCCGCGCCGCCCCGCACAAGGTGGCGATCGTGCGCCCGGGCGCTCCCGCGCCGACGGTCATTCCCGTTGACCTCACCGAGCTGACGGCCGGGCGGGCGCAGCGGGCGGCGCCCCCACTCCAGCCCGGGGACCTCATCTTCGTCCCCGAGCGCCGCCTCGCCACCGTGCAGGACTGGACCGGCATCGCGCAGGTGCTGGTCACGTTTCTGGTCGGCGGCAAGGTCTTCTGAGGTGGAACCGGATTTCTCATTGTCCGAGCTCGCGCGCGCGATGTGGCATCGCCGGCGGCTGGTCGCAGTCATCATCGTGGCCTGCGTCGCGGCAGCGGGCATCGTCACCCGTCTCCAGCCCAAGGTTTACCGCGCGCAGACCAGCGTCTTCTTCCCGCAATCACGCGAGACGGCTCTCGGCGCCGCGCTCGGAGCGGCAGGGCAGAACCCGGTGCTGCTGTCAGCGCTCGGGGGCGTGGCAGGAGGCTCCGCCGCAGCAGGCCTGTGCAAGGCGATCGCGGAAAGCTACTCGGTGCAAGCCGAGATCTGCCGCGGCTTCCGCCTCCAGCGCCGCTTCCGGGCCGATAGCTTGCAGGAGGCGGCGAACCAGCTGCGCGACGCCACCTGGGTTAACATCACCCCCGAGGGCCTGCTCGTGATCCGCGTGGACACCACCGACGCCGAGCTGTCCGCGGATCTGGCCAACGCCTATGACCGCGTGGTCGAGCGCCGCTACCGCGACAGCAGCGTCGCGCGCGCCCGCCAGGAGCGGGAGTTCCTGGCGGCGCGGGGCGCGCAGGCGGCAGCCGAGTTGACGCGCGCCGAGACGGAGCTCAAGGCCTACCAGCAGCGCGCGGACGCGGTGCTGGTGCCGGAGGAGGCGCCGCCCATCTTACAGCAGCTCGCCGATGCGCGCACTGAGCAGGCGCGCGCGGAGGTGGAGTCGGAGGCCCTGCGACGGCGCCGCGACAACGCGGTGGCGCAGCTGGGTCGGCTGGCGGTGGAGGAAGGTGACAAGGCAAGCGAGCGATCGGTTTATCGCGTGCCCTGGGAGCTGAGCAGCGAGACCACCGCCGATAACCCCGACATCGCCGATCTGCGCGCCAACCTGGTGGCCCTGGAGGTCAAGCTGGCGGCCGCGCGCCACAACTTGACCAGCGAGCATCCCGACGTCAAGCGTTTGCAGACCGAGGTCGAGGAGACGCGCACACGCCTGGCGCAGGAGGCGCGCAAGGCCGTCACCTCGGAAACCCGCACCCGCAGCCCGGTGTACGCCGCCGCCCTGGAGCAGGTGGTGAGCCTGGAGACGGAGGCGATGGCCCAGGAGGCGCGAGCGCGGGGGTTGGGGGAACTGGTGCGTCGGATGGAGTCGCAGGCGGCGGCGCTGCCGCAGCGGCTGCTGCAATACTCGCGCCTTGACCGCGAGGTGCGCGCGCGGGAGGCGGTGGCTACCACCCTCGAGTCCCAGCTGGAGGCAGCCAAGCTCAAGGCGCTGCAAGAGCAGCCGGTGTTCGAGGTGTTGGATGCGGCGGTGCCCCCGGAACGCCACTACCGCCCCAAGTTGCTGGTCAATGTCGCGGTGGCGTTTATTTTCGGCGCGTTTTTCGGGATCGCCATCGCCGCCGCGCTGGGCGCGCCCCCCCGCGAGCCCGCCGCCTGACGATCGCGCCGCCAGCCATTGCGGGGACAGTCGACTTAATTGATAGTCCCGTTCCGGAAATTAAGTCGACTGTCCCCGGAACTAGAATGCAACCTGAGGCGCGCGAACAAGTGGAGCGGAAGCTCGACCGATTGCTGCACCGCTTCGCCTACGTGCGGCGCGACAACATCGAGGCGGTGGCAGGGCGCTTCGCCGAGTTGGTCAAGGCCGGCGCGCCGCCGCGCGATCCGCGCCTGCTGCTGCCGCGAGTGGGGATCGGGGTCGAGCGGGGCGTGGTGTCGCCGCCGCAGCGCGCGCGCTGGGAGCGCCGCGGCGACGGCTACGTCATCACCGTGTCCGCTTACGAATCGCTCCCCGCCCAGTCATTCGCTGCGTGGCGCGAGGCGTTCGTGCTGCTGGCGGCACGGCGGGCTTTCCCCACCGCCTTGTCCCAGGTCGGGCTGGAGCGGCTGGCGAATAAGTTCGCCACCGCCGCGCTGATGCCCGCGGAGGCGATGATGGCGGCGGCGCGGCGCTTCGCCACCAACCGGGAGGCGCTGGCCGAGGTGCTGGCGGAGCGCTTCGCGGTGAGCCTGACCGCCATGCGCAAGCGCCTGTACGAGCTGGAGATCCTGCGCCCGCGCTCGCGCGGCGTTCACCTGCCGCCGCAAGACGAGCCGGGCGGCTGAGGGTCGGCGGCGCGGGGCGAGTCACCTCGGCGCGCCCGGAACGTGGTGGGAGGTGGGTGTGACCATACCGACGACGAGCATCGGCGGACGGACCCTAAGCCGCCTGGTGTGCGGCAGCAACAGCTTCCTGGGCTTCTCGCACTTTTCGGCGGCGCGCGACCACTGGCTGCGGCGCCATTTCGACGTCGGGCGCATGGTCGAGGTGCTGGCGGCCGCGAGCGAGATGAGCGTCAACGGCCTGGTGGGGCCGGCCGACGAGCGCCTGCAGCAGGCCCTGCGGCGGCATGACGCCGAGACCGGGCGCGAAATGGTGTGGATCTCCACCACCTACGGCCACGTGGACCTCGAGCGGCAGAAGCGCGAGGTGCGCCAGCTTGCGCAGTGGGGCGCGCCGATCTGTCTCATCCACGCCAGCTACACGGATACGCACCTGCGCACCGCCGACAACACCATCGAGGGCATGGAAAAGCTGCTCGGCCTGGTGCGCAGCCTGGGGATGACGCCGGGGGTCAGCACCCACCGCCCGGATGCGCTGCGCGCCTGCGACGCCGCGGGCTATGACATCGAGTGCTACATCCTGCCGCTCAACGTCATCGGCTTTCTGTCCAATGTCGAGACCAACTGGGTGGCGAAGATCATCCGCGACACGCCCAAGCCGGTGGTGTGCATCAAGCCGCTGGCGGCGGGCCGGCTCATGCCGTTCGAGGGGCTCGACTTCGTCTATCACTCGATCAAGCCCACCGACACGGTGGCGGTCGGCCTGCTCAGCCCGGAGGAGGCACGCGAGGACGCAACCATCGCCGCCGAGATCCTGGCGGGGATGGAGGTCTCCGCGTCGGCGACCGGCCTGCCCACCTCGCCGAGCAAGAGCACGGTCGGGGGCGAGCAGCATCGCTGATGCGCGAGGCCGGCGGCCGCAGACAGACGATGGTCGAAAAGCGCAAGGACGGCAACGGCGGTTCCCTGCTGGCGCTGCGCCTGGCCTACTACGGTGAGGTCGTGGTAGCGCTCATCGAGTACGCCGCGCGTGGGCTGGAGCGCCGCTGGTTCTTCGTCGCGGGGGCCAACCAGTTCGCGCTGGCGGTGACGGGGCTGGTGCTGGTGATAGGCGGGCTGTCTCTACGCATCGCCGCCGGTCGGACGCTGGGGCGGTGGTGGTCGCTGCGCGCGGAGATCAGGGAGGGCCAGCCGCTGGTGCGCACGGGGGTGTACCGGGTGATACGCCACCCCGCCTACCTGGGCATGCTCATCGTCTGCCTCGGCATCCCCCTGGCGTTCCAGAGCATCTGGGCGGCGGTGGTGATGGTGCTCGGCATGTGGCCGACGATTGCCCACCGCATCACCATCGAGGAGCGCCTGCTCGAACAGCACTTCGGCGAGGACTACCGCGCCTACGCTCGCCGCACCGCCCGCCTGATCCCCGGCCTCTACTAGTGTAGTGTCCCAGCAATATATTGACAATAACGCTCCATGGTGTTATTCTCCGGAGCATGTGGGAAAAAGCCAAAACGCTGAAGATGACGAACGAGCAGCGCACAACACTGGAATCTTGGCGGCGAGCCAAGACCA
>DATLAK010000018.1 GCA_035527535.1 Armatimonadota bacterium | reverse complement strand
GAAGTGCCTGGCGCCCCCTGCGACCCAAGCGCCGATGGGATCGCGTAACGCTTATGCCGGCGACGGCTCGATCCCCGCCTGGCCGACGCTTTCGCCTTCCTGGCGGCGCGCGTCAGGCGCGGTCTGGCGCCCCTGCCGGGGCTGTGCGCTGCCGGGTCGTGGCTCCGGCAAGGGCTGGCCGTCGAGCAAGGCTTTGAACTCGGCGCGGTCGAGGGTCTCCTTCTCCAGCAGCACCTGGACGATGCGCTCCATGCTCTGGCGCCGCTCCTGGATGACCTCTTCGGCGCGGTGGTAACACTGGTCAATGATGCTGCGAATCTCGCGGTCGATGGCGGAGGCGATCTCGTCGCTGTAGTCGCGGTCCTCCATCAGGTCGCGGCCGAGGAAAGGCATGCCATGACGGCGCCCGAAGCTGCGAGCCCCGAGCTTGTCGGACATGCCGAACTCGGTCACCATGCGCCGCGCGACCTCGGTCGCGCGATCGAGGTCATTGCTGGCGCCGGTGGTGGGCTCGCCGAAGACGATATTCTCGGCGGCGCGCCCCCCAAGCATGACCGAGATCTCGTCCAGCAGGTGCGAGCGCGTGGCGACGTGCTTGTCTTGCTCCGGCAGTTGCAGGGTGTAGCCGAGCGCCAGGCCGCGCGAGAGGATGGAGGTCTTGTGCAGGGGGTCGGCATGGGGCAGCACCTCGGCCAGGAGGGCGTGCCCGACCTCGTGGTTGGCGAGGATCTTCTTCTCCTGCTCCGATATGATCCGGCTCTTGCGCTCCGGGCCGGCGATGACGCGGTCAACCGAGGCCTCGAAATCATTCATGTCGATCTTGGTCTTATCGTCGCGCGCGGCCAGCAGCGCCGCCTCGTTGGCGAGGCTGGCAAGGTCGGCTCCGGAGAAGCCAGGCGTGCGGCGCGCCAGCACCTCCAGATCCACATCCTCGGTCAGGGGCTTGCCCTTGACGTGAACGGTTAGTATCTGCGTGCGCCCCTTCATGTCCGGCGGCGGCACGACGATGCGGCGATCGAAGCGCCCCGGTCGCGTCAGCGCCGGGTCGAGCACGTCGTCGCGGTTGGTAGCGGCGATGAGGATGACCCCGGCATTGGGGTCGAAGCCGTCCATCTCCACCAGCAACTGGTTGAGGGTCTGTTCGCGCTCATCGTGGCCGCCGCCGACGCCGGCGAAACGCTGGCGGCCGACCGCGTCAATCTCGTCAATGAAGATGATGCAGGGGCGATTGGCCTTGGCTTGCTCGAAGAGGTCGCGCACGCGCGAGGCCCCGACGCCGACGAACATCTCGACGAAGTCGGAGCCGCTGATGTGGAAGAAGGGCACCCCCGCCTCGCCCGCCACCGCGCGCGCCAGCAGCGTCTTGCCGCACCCCGGCGGCCCCAGCAGCAGCACCCCCTTGGGGATGCGCGCGCCCAGGATCTGGAAGCGCTTGGAGTTCTTGAGGAAGTCCACGACCTCCATCAACTCTTCCTTCGCTTCGTCCACCCCGGCGACGTCGCCGAACGTGATCCGGGGCATGCCCTCGGTGATACGCTTGGCGCGGGAGCGGCCAAAGGCGATCGCCTGGTTGCCGCCGCTCTGCGCCTGGCGCATGATGAACATCCAGAACACGACCACCAGCGCGGCCACGATCACCGCCACAATGATGTTGCTGAGCAGCGAATCGGAAATGGGTGGACGATCGTAGGCGAACGCGACGTGGCTGCGCTGCAGCGCCTTGACATACGGTTCCCGCTCCGCGTCAGGCAGCCACACCTCGAAGCGACCCTGATTGTCGCGCAGCTCGCCGGTGACCAGGTCCTTGCCGAAGCTGGCCTTTGCCACCTGGCCGTGCTCGACCACGGCCAGGAATTCGCTCGCGGACAGCTTCTTGCTGGGAGGCTGCTTGTGAGCGATCTGGCGCGCGGCCACTACCACGCCCACCAGCAAGCCCGCCCATACCAGCATCTTGATGAACCTGGACCCGTTCAAACGCTAGCCTCCGGCCGTGGAGCGGCCGCCGCTTGCTTGCCGACCTGCCGCCGCTGATGTCGCGACGATCCTGTAGGCCCCGTGCCTCTACATTGTTCCCCATTTCCTGTGGGGGAACACAACAACTGCATTACCATTATAGCACAGGGCCGGTGCCCCAACAACGCTTCCCCGGCCACGCGGTGCACACGCGGGCGCGCCGCCGGGACGCGGCAACGGCGTGAGCCGGTCTCGCGACGACCCCTGCGCGGGGGCGGACCGCTGTCGTCGCAGGCTGTCATCGGCCGGGCGCCGGGAGCGGTGGCCGGGCCCACGGTTGCCGGTGTCGCCGGTGGTCGAGGCGATGCAGACCGGCGTCCAGCGCGAAGCGTATCGCATGGTCATACTCTTGCGGCATGATGGGGCGGTTGACCTCCGGCGCCTCGGCGGCGCGGTAGCACGGCCGGTACTGGGCCATGACGTTGACGTAGGTATCGCGGCTCAGCGACGCCAGGAAGGCCATCACCTGCGCCGTCCCCGCGAGGTCGTTGGGCAGCACCAGGTGGCGCACCAGCAGCCCCCGATAGGCGATGCCGCACTCGTCGAGCTTAAGCTCCCCCACCTGGCGGTGCATCTCGGTGACGGCCGCGCGGTTGCGCCCCCAGTAGTCGCGCACCCCCGACAGCTTGAGCGCGATCTCGTCATCGGCGTACTTGCAGTCCGGCATGTAGATGTCGAACACCCCGTCCAGCAGCTCCAGCGTCTCCGGGCTGTCGTAGCCGCCGGTATTGTAAACCAGCGGCACCCGCAGGCCCAGCCCCGCCGCGATCACCAGCGCCGCCAGGAGCTGCGGCGCCTGGTGGCTGGGGCTGACGAAGTTGATATTGTGGCAGCCCTGCTCCTGCAGCGCCAGCATCATCGCCGCCAGCGCCTCGGGGGTGGTGGCCGCCCCCGGCCCCTGGTGGCTGAGGTCGTAGTTCTGGCAGAAGATGCAGTCGAGATTGCAGTTCGCCAGGAAGATCGTTCCCGAGCCGCCGCCCCCCACCAGGGGCGCCTCCTCGCCGAAGTGCGGGCAGGCGCTCGCGACCAGCGCCTCGCAGCCGGTGCGGCAGGCGCCCAGCTCCCCAGCCAGCCGGTTCACCCCGCAGCAGCGGGCGCACACGTTGCAGACGCGCAGCATCTCCCGCGCCCGCGGCGCCCGGCGCTGCAGTTCGCCCCGCTCCGCCAGCTCCAGGTAAGAGGCCCTGTGTTCGCTCACCGCCGCCCCCTCCTCATAGCTCAGCCCCCCAGCCACGCGATGGCATCTATCTCCACCAGGAAATCCATTGGCAGGCGCGCGGCCTCGAGGGTCGTGCGCGCGGGCGGGCGCTGCGGGAAATAGGAGGCGTAGATCTCGTTCATCGCCTGGAAGTCATCCATGTCGGCCAGGTAGAGTGTGGTCTTGACCACCTGCGCCAACGACGCTCCCGCCTCGTCAAGCAGCGTCCGCAGGTTGTCCAGCGTGACCCGCACCTGCTCCTCGACCGGCCCGGTGCAGGGCTGGCCGCTCTCCGGGTAGATCGCGGTCATGCCGGAGACAAACAGAAACCCACCCGCCCGCACCGCCTGTGAATACGACCCCCGAGGGCGCGGCAGCTTGTCGGATGTCAACGCCTGGGGTCGCTCCATCTTGCTCCTCCGTCATCCGGTCCGCGGATGCGGGTCCCTTTTCGCCGGAGCCGGCACCGCCGCCTGCCGGTGTGTAGCGGGGGCGGGGCGACCTCGCGACAGGGAATCCAGCTTGCGTGCGAGAAGGGTTAAGTACAACAAGTGCGTGCCGCGGCGGGGTCTGCGTCGCTCGGCGCGAAAGGGGCGATTGAGAGTGGAACGTCGTATGCTGGGCCCGACCGGAATGGAGGTGGCGGCGTTAGGTTTCGGCGCCATCAAGCTGCACAAGATCAGCCCAGAGGAGGCGACGCGCGCGCTCAACCGCGCGCTCGACCTCGGCATCAACTTCATTGACTCCGCGCGCGGCTACCGCGACAGCGAGCGCAAGATCGGCGTCGCCCTCAAGCGCCGCCGAGACGAATTCATCCTCGCCACCAAGAGCCACGCCGGCACCGCCGCCCAGCTCCGGACGGACCTGGAGACCAGCCTGCGCGAGCTGCAAACCGACTATGTGGACCTCTACCAGTTGCACAGCGTGGATCACGACGCCAAGTGGCAGCAGGTGATGGCGCCCGGCGGCGCTTTCGAGGCGGCGCGTCAAGCGCAGCAGCAGGGTCTGGTACGCCACGTCGGCATCACCATGCATCGCGCCGTGCACGAGATGGAGCAAGCCATCATCTGCGGCGAGTTCGAGACCATCATGCTCGCCTGCAATCCCCTCGACCCCGAGGGGGTCGCGGGGCGCATCATGCCGCTGGCGCGGGAGCGCGGCATGGGCGTCATCGCCATGAAGCCCCTCAGCGGCGGCATGCTCACCATGCCGGCGGAGCTGAAGCCGGCGGGCGAGCGCGACCCCATCGTCGCCGGCTGCCTGCGCTTCATCCTCTCCAATCCGGCGGTGAGCGTGGTCATCCCCGGCGTGGAGAGCGCGGCGCAGGTGGAGGAGAACGTCGCCACCATCGAGGAGTCGCCGCGCCTCAGCGACCAGGAGCGCCGCGATCTCATCACGACGCTGGGGCGCTTGGGCAAGTCCTACCGCTACGGCCAGACCTGCCTGCGCTGCGGCTACTGCCAGCCGTGCCCGCAGGGCATCGAGATCCCAGAGGTCTTCCGCGCCCTGCACGTGGCGCGCGAGTACCCGCAGAACCTGCGGCGCCTGGGGCGCGAGCTTTACGAATCCCTGGAGGTGCGGGCCTCGGTGTGCGCTGAATGCGGCGAGTGTCTGCCCAAGTGCCCGGCCGCCCTGCCCATCCCCGAGCGCCTGGCCGAAGCCGTCGCCGAGTTCGAGTAGGGGAGAGGACACGGACCGCACGACTCCTCTGGCGTGAGGCATGGACGTGAAGTCCAGCATCGCAGGACGGTCACCCTCTCCCTGCAAGGGAGAAAGGTCGCCGGATGCGCGGCGCAGACCAGGGAAACTCACTCACGTCTGGTGCCAAGAGGGGTGTCCTAATGCTCCGCCTGCCAACTCACGATGTTCACCTCGCCGACGACCACGTGCGGCTGCGCCCCTTTACGGATGCTGATTTCGATACGGTGGAGCGCTGGTTTGGGGACCCCGAGGTGACGTACTACTCCGAGGGGAAAGAGAATCCGAAGTACAGCCGAGCCGAGATCGAGGGCATCTACCGCGGCGTTGCGCAGCAAGGCAGCCTGCTCTTTGTCATCGAGACGGCCGATGAAACGGTTATCGGCGAAATGTGGCTTCAGCCTGCGAACATGGCGCGGTTGAAGAAGCAGCCGTCCGACCGCGCTTATCGCGTTGACATCTGTATCGGCGAGAAGGCATATTGGGGCCAGCGCTACGGTAGGCGAGCAGTGCGGCTGCTGCTGCGCCATGCCTTCGACGTGCTCGGCGCGGATCGCGTTGCCGCGGCATCGGTGTTCGAGTTCAATGATCGCAGTTTGCGTATGTTCGAGGCTTGCGGAATGCGCATCGTGCGGCGCGTGGCGGACCTCGTCGAGCGCGGCGGCCGGAAGTTCGCCGAGATAGACCTTGAAATCACGCGGGAGGAATGGCTCGCTCGTGGGAATCTGTCGCTAGCGCCGCGAGACAATGAAACCGGTTCCAACACAGACGGCTGAGCCCGGCCTCATCTCGTCCGCTCTCGCGGAGCTGCGCGGGCGGCCGTTGGCTTGCGCGGTGGCGATGTTCGCGCTGGGCATCGGGATGGGCGCCAAGTATGAGATCCCGCCCGCGTGGGCCTTGGGCGCGGTGGCGGCCGTCGCGCTGGCGATCGTCGCCGCGACCGTGCGCTGCAGCCGCGCCGCGGCTGCGCTGGTGCTGCTTCTCGCGGCGCTGGTGGGCGGGTTCGCCTACTCCGTGTCGCAGATCAAGCGCGCAGGCGACGTCTCCACCTTGACCGGAACCGCCGGCACCTTCGAGGGCATAGTCGTCGGCGACCCCCGCCCCTGGGGCGACCGCCAGGCGATAGCTGTGGACCTGCGAGATTGCGTTAATCCTGCGACGGGCGGGCATTCTCCGGCGCGCGGCAGGTTGTGGCTCACCTGCGTGTCACGGCAGCCTTTCGAGCGCGGCGACCGGGTGCGCTTCACCGCGGTCATCCATCCCCCGCGGGTGGCGACGAATCCGGGAGAGGTCACGCGCGCGCCGGCCCTGCAGGCGGCGGGCCTGTCGGCGCTCGCCTATGTGACGGACGAGCGGTTGCTGGAGCGACTGGGGGCGGCCGAGTTGGGCCCGCTCGAGCGCGCTGGCGTCGCGGTGCGCGAGCACGTGTCGCGGGTCATGCGCGAGAGCATGCCCGGGCCTTACCCCGAGGCGCTGGGGGCGCTGCTGGGGAGCATCGTCTTCGGCGCCAAGGCGCATCCCCTGCCGCCGGAGGTGATGGACGCCTTTCGCCGCGCCGGGGTCGTACACGTGCTGGTGGTGTCGGGGACGCAGATCTCCTTGCTTTTCACCATCGTCTACGCGCCGGGCGCCGTCGCTCTCTACTACCGGCGCCGTCGCTACGGCGCTCACGTTGGCGCCTGGGGCCGGCTCGCGCCCGCGCCCACGCACGCGAGCCTGGCGCTGGCGCTGACGTTGATCGCGCTCTACGCCCTCTTCACCGAGGGCGGGCGGCCGGTGGCGCGCGCGGCG
This sequence comes from Armatimonadota bacterium, assembly GCA_035527535.1. Taxonomy (NCBI): domain Bacteria; kingdom Bacillati; phylum Armatimonadota; species Armatimonadota bacterium. The sequence goes on along the minus strand of DATLAK010000018.1, from coordinate 1,915 downwards.
GTGATGGGAGGGATGGTCGCCTTCGGCTTCATGCTGCGGCAGACGCCGGCGGTTGGCGACCACCATGCGCTGGAGTTCGACCGCTACACCATGCTCGCCGTAGCGGCGCTGGCGCTGCTGGTGGTGCGCCCGGCGGCGCTGTTCGACATCGGCCTGCAGTTGTCACTCGCGGCGGTGGCGGGGATCGTCGGTCTGGCGCCCACGATGATGCGCCTGCTGCGGCCGCTGCCGGGGTGGCTGGCGGCAATTGTGGGCGCAACGACGGCGGCCCAGTTGGCGGTGCTGCCGGTCACGGCGTGGCACTTCCGTTACATCTCGCCGGTGGGGTTCGTCGCCAACCTGTTCGTCATCCCCGCGGCTGCGCTTCTACTTGCGACCGGCATCGCCGTCGCCGTGCTCGGCTCCATCAGCATCCCGCTGGCGACGGCCGTCAATTACCTCAACGCCCCGCTGCTGCGGGTCGGGGTGGGCCTGGTCTATGCCGTGTCCAATCTGCCGGGAGCGACGATACGGGCGGAAGTCACGTCGGCGTGGCTGGTGGCGGCGTACTGCGCGGCGCTGGTCGGAGCGGCGGCGCTCGCGCATCGTTGGCTGGGCCGCCGCCATCCCGACCAGGAGCCGATGCCGCAGTAGAGGCCTCCCCTGACCGGCTCGCGTATGCGCGGCGGAGCGGGCGGGGACCGTTCGACCTTACTGAGGGTAGACTCCGCCCCGCTCTTTCCCGGTCTTCGATAAGTGCGGGAACCCTCTTCGCCGCGCCCGCGTCATAATGGGTGACGGTGATAGCGCGGCAGAGACGGGACAATGCCCGGACCGCGACGGAGCGCCTATGCCCCTGCTCCAGCACCACCTGCGACAGGTAGGTACGGCTACCGCGGCGAATCACCCCCACCAGGCGCCGCCTGCGTCCGCGCTGTGTGAAGCGGGTGCGCGGTCAACCCCGCGCCTGTACTTGACGGACTCGGCGGCGTCGGTGGGCGTGGAAAGAGCGACCCCGATAACTCGGCCGCGGGGAGTGGCGGCGTCCGTCGGTGAACCGCCGGATCAGGCGCTGGTGACGCGCGTGCTGGGCGGCGATCTCGATGCGTTCGGGGTCATCCTGGCGCGTCATCAGGATCGGATCTACAGCATCGCCGCTAACTTCGCCGCCAACCGCGACGACGCCAGCGACCTGGCGCAGGAGGTGTTCGTCAAGGCCTACCGATCGCTGGCGGGCTTTCGCGGTCAATCGGCGTTCTCGACCTGGCTCTACCGTATCGCCGTCAACACGTGTGTGGACTACACCCGGCGGCAGGCGCGCTCGGGGTGGTTGCAGTTGCAGGATGACGCCGTGTCTGCGCCCACGGAGCCAGGGCTCGACCCGCAGCACGAGTTGGAGCGCAAGGAATTGCGCTCGGACCTGGTGCGGGCGATCGCCGGCCTGTCGTGGAAGCTGCGAATCGCGCTCATCCTGCATGACGTCGAGGGACTTACGCACGAAGAGATAGCGGCCGTCGTCGGCTGTTCGATTGGAACCACCAAGTCGCGGCTGTTCCGGGCGCGCGAAGAAGTGCGTCGGCGGCTGCGCGGGCAGAAGGAGGGAGACGGTACGTGAACTGTGAACGCGCCAGGAGGTTGGCGCACGACATGGGCGGGGAAGCAGGCGCGCCTGCCGCCGGCCGTGAGCCGGGAATCGCGGCGGAGCTGGAGCAGCACCTGTGGTCGTGCCCGCCCTGTCGGGCTTACTTGGAGCAGCTGCGCGTCCTGCGAACGCATCTGCACGCGCTGGGCAATCGGCAAGCGCCGGATGGTCTGGCACCGCGGACGATGAGCGCGCTGCGCCTGCAGCAGCGGCGCAGACGGCCCCGGCGCCCCGCGCGCCGCTACTGGCGGCGGGCATTGGCCGCGGCGGCCGCCGCGGCGGCCGTGGTGGCGA
>DATLAK010000017.1 GCA_035527535.1 Armatimonadota bacterium | reverse complement strand
TCCTGCACCTGCTGGATGGAGAGTCCGTAGCGGGCCGCCTCTTCCCGGCGCGGGATGATGTCCACGTAGTAGCCGCCGGTGGTGCGCTCGGCGAAGACGCTGCGCGTGCCGGGGACATCCTTGAGCGCTGTTTCCAACTGCTGGCCGATCTTCTCGATCTGCTGCAGATCGGGGCCGAAGACCTTGATGCCGACGGGGGTGCGGATGCCGGTGGTGAGCATGTCAATGCGCGCCTTGATGGGCATGGTCCAGGCGTTGGTGACGCCGGGCAGGCGCAGGCGCTGGTCGAGCTCGTCGGTCAGCTCGTCCCAGGTGATGCGCCGCTCCTCGGGCCAGATGTGGCGCAGGCCGCGCTTGAGGAACTCCGGCGCCCGGCGTGAGTGCCAGCGGTCGCGGTGCACGGTGCGCCACTGCGCCGGCGGCTTGAGCAGCACCGTCGTCTCCATCATGTCCAGCGGCGCGGGGTCGGTCGAGGTCTGCGCCTTGCCGACCTTGCCGAAGACGCGTTCGACCTCGGGGAACTCCTTGATCAGCCGGTCCTGCACCTGGAGCAAACGGCCCGCCTCGGTGACCGAGACCCCGGGCAGGGTGGTCGGCATATAGAGGATGTCGCCCTCGTTGAGGGGGGGCATGAACTCGGAGCCGAGCTTGAAGAAAATGGGGACGCTGGAGACCACCGCCAGCACCGCCAGGCCGATGCTCAGCAGGCGGCGCCGCATGAGGGCGCTCACCCACGGGTAGTAGATGCGCTGCAGTCGCCAGCTCACCGGGTGCTCGTGCTCGGGGCGGATCTTGCCGCGGATGAGCAGCACCATCAGCGCCGGCGCCAGGGTGATGGACAGCAGCGAGGCGAAGGCCATGGAGAAGGTCTTGGTAAAGGCCAGGGGCTTGAACAGCCGCCCCTCCTGCGCCTCCAGGGTGAACACCGGCAGGAACGACACGGTGATCACCACCAGCGAGAAGAACAACGGCTTGCCGACCTCCTTGGCGGCGCGGATGATGACCTCCAAGCGCGGCTGCGCGGGGTCCGCCTGCTCCAGCCGCTTGTGGGCGTTCTCGATCAACACCACCGCCGCGTCCACCATCGCGCCGATGGCGATGGCGATGCCCCCCAGCGACATGATGTTGGAGGACAGGCCCATGCGCTGCATGGGGATGAATGCCAGCACCACCGCGATGGGCAGGATCACGATCGCGATCAGCGCGCTGCGAAAGTGCAGCAGGAAGACGATGATGACCAGCGAGACGATGAGCGACTCCTCGATCAGGGTGCGGCGCAAGGTGGCGATGGAGCGCCCGATGAGGGCGGAGCGGTCATAAGTAGGGACGACCTCGACCCCCTGCGGCAGGCCGGGCTTGATCTCCGCCAGCTTGGCCTTGACGCGGCGAATGACGTTGAGCGCGTTCTCCCCGTAGCGCATGACGACGATGCCGCCGACGACTTCCCCCCGCCCGTCGAGCTCGCTCAGCCCGCGCCGCATCTCCGGCCCCAGGTGAACGTTGGCGACATCGCCCAGCAAAAGCGGCGTGCCGTCGCCGCGCCGCCCCACCACCGCCTGCTCCAACTCGGCGGTCGAGGTGATGTAGCCCCGCCCGCGCACCACGTACTCCTTGCCCGTCATCTCCAGGCTGCGCCCGCCGACGTCGTTGTTGCCCGCACGAATGGCGGCCACCACCTGCGACACCGGCAGGTTGTAGGCCAGCAGCTTGCCGGGGTCGAGGTCCACCTGGTATTGCTTCTCGAAACCGCCGACGCTGGCGACCTCCGCCACCCCAGGCACGCTCGCCAGCCAGTAGCGCAACTGCCAGTCCTGGAACGCCCGCAGCTCCGCCAGGTCGTGCTGGCCCGATTTGTCCACCAGCGCGTATTGATAGATCCAGCCGACGCCGGTCGCGTCCGGCCCCAGCTGCGGAGTGACTCCGGGCGGGAACTTGCCCTGGAGCTGGCTCAGGTACTCCAGCACCCGGCTGCGCGCCCAATAGACATCGGTGCCGTCGCGGAAGATGACATAGACGAACGACATGCCGAACATGGAGTAGCCGCGCACGACCTTGGCCCTGGGCGCCGACAGCATCGCCGACACGATGGGATAGGTCACCTGGTCCTCCACCAGGTTGGGGCTGCGCCCCATCCACTCGGTGAAGATGATGACCTGGGTGTCGGTGAGGTCGGGGATGGCGTCGAGGGGCACCTGCCTGGTCGCCCAGATGCCTCCCACCAGCATGAACACCACGAGCAGGTAGATGATGAACTGGTTGCGGGCGCTGAACTCGATTATCTTTTCGATCACAGTGTTTACTCGCTGCACCTGCGCGCGCGGCGCCGGCTCGTCAACTCCTCTCCCTTTGAGGGAGAGGGATCGGACGGCGATCCAGTGGCCGCGTCACATCCCCGGCATGGGGAGCATGCCCTTGTCACTCGACTTGTCGGTGGGAGGTTCACCCGCCGGCTGTTTGGCCGAGGGCCCCGGCGACGATTCCCCAGGTTGAGGCGCGGACGCGCCTCCCATCCCGGACAGCGCCGACTTGAGGCGGCTCTCGGAGTCAATCAGGAAGTTGCCGCTGGTCACCACCAGGTCGCCCGCGGCGAGGCCGCTCAGGATCTCGCGGCGGCCGTCGGCGCGCCGTCCCGGGGTCACTTGGCGCGGCTCGAAGTGCCCGTCGCCGCGGTCGAGAAAGACGATCTGGCGGGTGCCGGAATCGAGGATCGCCTCCTCCGGCACCGTCAGCTGCATGCCCAGCGGCCTCTCGATGGCGACGTTGGCGTACATACCGGGTTTGAGCAGCAGCCCCGGGTTGCGGAACCGCAGCCGCGCGCGCAGGGTGCGCGTCTGGGGGTCAACCGCGGGATAGACATAGTCTATGGCCCCGGTCCAGCGCTGGTTGGGATAAGCGTTGACCGTGAGTTGGGCCTGGTCGCCGACGCGCACCAGCTCCGCGTCCTCCTCGTAGAACTCGGCCTGCACCCACACCTGGTCCAAGTTGGCGACCACCATCAGTTCGGTCGTGGACCCCACCTTCTGCCCCTCCAGCACGTACTTGTCCATCACGAAGCCGCTGGTCGGGGCGTAGAGGGTGATGGTCTTGATGGGGTGCCCGGTGCGCTCGATGCGGCGGATCTCGCTCTCCGGGATGTCCCACAGCTCGAGGCGCCGCCGCGTCGCCGCCAGCAGGCTGTCGCCATTGGCCGCGACCTCGGCGAACGAGCTGCGCTGCAGGCGTTTCTGCGCCCGCAGCGCCAGCAGGTACTCCTCCTGGGTCGCCACCAGCTCCGGGCTGTAGATGGACAGCAGCGGCTGCCCCTTGCGCACCTGGGCGCCGGTGAAGTTGACGTGGAGCTTCTCCACCCAGCCGCCGACCTT
>DATLAK010000016.1 GCA_035527535.1 Armatimonadota bacterium | reverse complement strand
CAACGACTCGCACTGCACCTGCCCCGCGTGCGCGAGGATTGACGCGGAGAACGGCAGCCCCGCCGGGTCGTTGATTACCTTCGTCAACCAGGTCGCCGCGGCGGTGGAAAAGGCGCATCCCGGGGTGTGGGTTTCGACCCTCGCCTACCAGCATACGGTTGACGCACCCACCCGGGTGCGACCGCGCCGGAACGTAGTGGTCCGGTTGTGCAACAACCTCCACGGGTGGCGCTACCCGTTCGTTGACTTCGTCTCCAGCGACCACCCGGAGAGCGAGCGCTATCGGCAGGCAATCATCGCGTGGTCGGCGATATGCAACCAGCTTACCATCTGGGATTACACCGCCAATTTCGCGCACTACCCTGCGCCGATGCCCAATATGCAGGTGCTGGCGCCGAGCGTGCGCTTCTACGTCGCGCACAAGGTGAAGGGCGTCATGTTGCAGGGCACCTACCAGGGCGCGGGCGGCGAGCGCATGGAGATGCGCAGCTGGGTCATGGCCAAGCTGCTGTGGGACCCCACGCGCGAGGTGGAGGAGCTGACGCGAGACTTCGTCCAGGGCTATTACGAGGAGGCCGCGCCGGCCATCGCCGCCTACTACGAGCTGCTGGATCGGGCCGGGCGGGAGCACCCCGAGGTGACGGATTGCGGCTATAATATGGATGCTCCGTTCCTCTCGCGCGAGTTCCTCGACCAGGCGACCGCGCTGTTCGATCGCGCCGAGGCGCTGGCGCGCAGCGACGAGATCCGGCGCCGCGTGCAGCTCGCGCGGCTGTCCATCATCTACGTCAAGCTGTGCCGGGGGCCGGGGTTCACCGGGCCGGACCGCTATCGCTCCCTCATCGCCGAGTTCGAGAAAGAAGCGCGCCGCGAGAACGTGCTTTTCACGAGGGAGGGCCCTCCCGACCTTGACTCCAGGCTCCAGGAATGGCGCGACAAGCTCAGGGTCTTCGAAGTGTTGCCGAGCATCAAGCCGAGCGAAGTCGTGGTGTGGGCGCTGCCGGCGGTCTGGAGATTCGCCATTGACCCGCAGGATGTGGGGGGATCGAAAGGGTGGTACGGCGCCTCATTCAATGACGCCGATTGGGCCGAGGTGCGCAGCGACCTCGGCAACGGTTGGGAGAGCCAGGGCTTCCCGCACTACGCCGGGTTCGGATGGTATCGGCAAACCATCGCCGTTCCCGCGAGCCTGGATCGCAAGTACCTGTACCTGTATTTCGGCGCCGTGGACGAGGAGGCGTGGGTGTACCTCAACGGGCAACCGGCCTTCGAGCACAGCTGCGCGACCACGGGCCTGGCGCCGCCTCAGATCTGGGTGACGCCGTTCGCCTTCGATCCCCGGCCGCACCTGAAGCTCGGCGAGACCAACACGATCGCGGTGCGCGTTTACAACAGCGCATACATGGGCGGTATCTACCTGCCGGTTTACCTGGTGGCGGCGGATCGTCCTCTGGATCTGGCTCTGGCCAAAGCCGTGGTGGCAAGGGAGGCGCCCAGGTAGCCCGGAGTGTGTGCTTGCACCGCGGGGAGTTCGCGCCCGGCGGAGAAACCAGCGATGGGCATGCCCTGCGGCATCGCAGGACTCAACGTGGCGGCGTCGAACCGAGCGGGAAGGTCAAGCCTGGCACCACCTGCGGCCAGGGCGCCTTCGACGGAGGTGGAACCCATGAACTTTCCAACCCTGGTAGCGGCAGTCCTGCTGGGGCCCGTGCTGCTGAGCGGGGGCCCTAGCGTGGCGGCCGGCTGGCACAACTCGCTGGCGCCCCGGGGGCAGCACAGCTCCCCCTTGACCCTGGCCCGAGACGGCGAAACGGACTATGTCATAGTGATCCCGGCGCAGCCGACCTCGCAGGATAACAAAGCCGCCGAGGATCTTGCGCGGTGGCTGGGCGAGATGACCGGCGCCGAGTTCCGCATCGTCCCCGACAGCGCGCCCGCGATCGCGACCGAGATCAGCGTCGGACGGACCAACCGGCTCGCCAAGGCCGAAGTGCCCCAGGCAGCGGCCGGTCTGGGTGACGAGGGATACGCGATCGGCGCGCACGGCGCCAGGCTCTTTCTGTTGGGCGGGCGCCTGCGCGGGCCCATCTACGCGGTCTATGCGCTGCTGGAGGAGGACCTGGGCTGCCGCTGGTATGCGGGCGAAAGCAGCCGCCTCCCGCATCGCCGCACGCTGCGCTTGCGGCCGGTGCCGCGCGCCTACACGCCGCCGCTGCTGATTCGCGATCCTTTCTACTTCGCCGCCTTCAACCCCACCTGGTCGCTGCGCAATCGCACCAATGCGCCTCGGGCGCCGGTGCCCGAGGAATGGGGCGGCCATGTTGACTATGACGGCCTCTTCGTCCATACCTTCAACCAGCTTGTCCCCCCCGACCAGTACTTCAAGAACCACCCCGAGTACTTCGCCCTGGTTGACGGCCAGCGCACCCTGGAGCAGTTGTGCCTGACCAATCCCGAGGTGGTGAAGATCGCCACTGCCAATGTGCTGCGCGTGCTCGAGGAGCATCCGAATACCGAGATCGTCGAGGTCTCCGCCAATGACAACGACTCGCACTGCACCTGCCCCGCGTGCGCGAGGATTGACGCGGAGAACGGCAGCCCCGCCGGGTCGTTGATTACCTTCGTCAACCAGGTCGCCGCGGCGGTGGAAAAGGCGCATCCCGGGGTGTGGGTTTCGACCCT
>DATLAK010000015.1 GCA_035527535.1 Armatimonadota bacterium | reverse complement strand
CAACGACTCGCACTGCACCTGCCCCGCGTGCGCGAGGATTGACGCGGAGAACGGCAGCCCCGCCGGGTCGTTGATTACCTTCGTCAACCAGGTCGCCGCGGCGGTGGAAAAGGCGCATCCCGGGGTGTGGGTTTCGACCCTGGCGTACCAGCATACGGTTGACGCGCCCACCCGGGTGCGGCCGCGCCAGAACGTAGTGGTGCGGCTGTGCAACAACTTCCACGCGGGCCGCTATCCGTTCGTTGACTTCGTCTCCAGCGACCACCCGGAGAGCAAGCGCTACCGCCAGGAGATCAGCGCGTGGTCGGCGATATGCAACCAGCTTACCATCTGGGATTACACCGCCAATTTCGGGCATTACCTTGCGCCGCTGCCCAATATGCAGGTGCTGGCGCCGAGCGTGCGCTACTACGTCGCGCACAAGGTGAAGGGCGTCATGTTGGAGGGCACCTATCAGGGCGCGGGCGGCGAGCGCATGGAGATGCGCAGTTGGGTCATGGCCAAGCTGCTGTGGGACCCCACGCGCGAGGTGGAGGAGCTGACGCGAGACTTCGTCCAGGGCTATTACGAGGAGGCCGCGCCGGCCATTTTCGCCTACTACGAGCTGCTGGATAGGGCCGGAAGCGAGCGCCCCGAGGTGAACATGTATTATAACATGGACGCCCCGTTCCTCTCGCGCGAGTTCCTCGACCAGGCGACCGCGCTGTTCGATCGCGCGGAGGCGCTGGCGCGCAGCGACGAGATCCGCCGCCGGGTGCAGCTCGCGCGGCTGCCCATCATCTACGTCAAGCTGTGCCAGGGGCCGGAGTTCACCGGGCCGGACCGCTATCGCTCCCTCATCGCCGAGTTCGAGAAAGAAGCGCGCCGCGAGAACGTGGTTTTCACGAGGGAGGGGTCTCCTAACCTTGACCTCCGGCTCCAGGAATGGCGCACCGATCTGAGCGTCTCCGAACGGCTGTCGGACATCAAGCCGAGCGAAGTCGAAGTGTGGCCCCTGCCGGCGGTCTGGAGATTCGCCATTGACCCGGAGGATGTGGGGGGATCGAAAGCGTGGTACGGCGCCTCATTCACTGACGCCGATTGGGCCGAGGTGCGCAGCGACCGCGGCAACGGTTGGGACAGCCAGGGCTTCCCGGGCTACACCGGCTTCGGATGGTATCGGCAAACCATCGCCGTTCCCGCGAGCCTGGATCGCAAGTATCTGTACCTGTATTTCGGCGCCGTGGACGAGGAGGCGTGGGTGTACCTCAACGGGCAACTGGCCTTCGAGCACAGCTGCGCGACCACGGGCCTGACGCCGGCTCAGATCTGGGCGACGCCGTTCGCCTTCGATCCCCGGTCGCACCTGAAGCTCGGCGAGGCCAACACGATCGCGGTGCGCGTTTACAACAGCGCATTCATGGGCGGTATTTACCTGCCCGTTTACCTGGTGGCCGCGGATCGTCCTCTGGATGTGCCTCTGGCCAAAGCCGTGGTGGCAAGGGAGGCGCCCAGGTAGCCCCGAGCGTGTGCTTGTACCGCGGGGAGTTCGCGCCCGGCGGAGAAACCCGCGACGGCCCTAGCCGGCGCCGCCGCTGCGCGTGCGAGCGCGTTGGGCGAGGTCGCGCGTGCGAGCGATCTGCTCCTCGCTCACCGCTCGCTCGAAGCTGCGGAAGCCGGCGAGCTTGAAGCCGTGCTTGGCCGCTAGTTGGGCGATCTCCTTGACCTTGGCGACTTCGATCTCGCGGCCCAGGCTGAAGTTCTCATAGCGGCGCTCCAGCGCCAGGATCATGGTCTCCGCCATGCACGCGTACGCGGTGCGCGGCGGAAAGCCGAAGTTGAAGCCGAAGTCCACCGCGCCCGGCACCGCCACCACCCCGCCCTCGATCACCAGCACGTCGGGGCGCTGCTCGGACACCCGCCGGCTGACGTCGCGCGGACGCGCCACGTCGCACACCACCGCCCCCGGCTTGAGGAACCCCGGTTCGATCACCGTGTCCACGGCGCTGGTGACCGTCACCACGATGTCGGCCGCGGGCAGCGAGCGCTCGATGTCGGTCGAGGTTTGGACCTCCGCTTGCGCGCTGATCCTGTCCGACACCGCGCACAGCCTCGCCTGGTCGCGCCCGATCAGGACCAACCGGGGTGCAACCTCGGCCAGCAATTGGGAGGCGACGCGGCCGATCGAGCCGGTGCACCCCACCACGGCCGCGGTGGAGCGTTCGGGGGCCAGGCCCATGACGCGCGCCGCTTGCAGCACGCCCTCGACGGCGGTGGCGACGGTGTAGCTGTTGCCGGTGGTGACGGCGATGTCGAGGCCGCGGGCGACGCTGACACCGGCATCGCCCACCACCGAGGTGAAGGCGCCGAGGCCGACGATGTGCGCGCCGAGCTCCTGGGCGACGCGGCCGGCCTGGATGATGCGGCTGATGACGAAATCAGGGTCGAGGCGGAAGAACTGGCGGGGGGTGAGGGGGAGGGCGATGAACCATCCCTCCGCTTGCGCTCCGTCGCCGCCGGCGATGCCGGTGATGTGAGACACCATGCGGGGCGACATGCGCCTGATGACCCATTCGAGAGCGCCCACCGGCAGGTAGCGGGCCAATGGATACTTGCGCGCGACGTCGGCGGGCGCGAGCGGGTGGATGATGAAGGCGAAGCGGCCCATGCTCATGTGCCAGGCTCACCTTCGTCCTGCAGATGCATGGTTCGAGGGGACAAGCCCAGCCGGTCGAGCAAGTCCAGGTAGTCCGGCCCCGACAGTTCGTGCGGCTGCCGGCCTGAAACCGCAACCAGCACGGCCTCCATGACATTGGTGCCGAATGAGCCCTCGCCGAAGGCGGGGGTAGTGGTGATGAGCCTGCTGATTCCCGCCGCTCGCAGCAGCTTGAGGTCCTGCGCCCGGATGGTGTTGGTGATGACCATGCGGCCGTCCATGTGCGGGGGCAAGTAGCGCCGGATGTAGTGAAAGTCGCCGGCGATCACCTGCGATCGGTAGAAGTACTTCGCGTACTTGCCGGTGACTGACTCCTGCTTGGCGCCGGTGGGGTAAACGACCGACATCGGCAGCCGCCGCACGATGGGCAGGACGACGAAGCCGAGAATCGAGATCGAGCGCAGGGAGTGCAGCGGGAGCGGCACCCCGAGGGCGAAGATCAGGTCACCGTAGGTTACGCGCGCACCCAGTTCGGGGAGCGCGCGCGCCATGCCCGGGCGATCAACGGCGCTTACCAGCAGCGTCTCCTTGCCGCGCAGATCAATCTGCCCTTCCTTGGCCAGGCGATGCAGGAGGTGCGGCTCCAGCGTCTCCTTGAAGCCCCCGCCGTCCACCACCGGCGAGCGCTTCGCCGCCTGCGCCAGCCGGGCCATCGCCACCACCTCGTAGCGGCGCTTGCCCGCCACCAGGTAGCGGTCACCGCCGCCCAAGCCGAAGCAGTCAACCTTGCCGTCGAGCTCTCTGACGAGGGCAAGCGCCTGGTCGAGATCGCCGTCGGTACCGATGCGGTGGATATGCAGACGGTGTCCGCCGAGTTCGACCTCGACCTCCATGTCGCGCGTGGACGAACCCAGGCTGACGCTGACGATCTCTTTCACGGTGCGGGGCGTAGTGTCACCTCCATCGCTCCCGCGCGGGAGCGGCGCGATCCCTGTCGTCGGAAGCGCTCACCGGCGCCCGCGCGCGGCGTGCTGCCAGGCCAGGCGCAGCCCGATCAGGGTCAGGGCCGGCTCGACCCCCGCGACCTTATCCAGCTCGGGCGCCATCATCTCCGCCCATCCGCCGGTGAGGACCGCGGGGACCTCCTCCCCCATCTCCGCGCGCACTCG
>DATLAK010000014.1 GCA_035527535.1 Armatimonadota bacterium | reverse complement strand
TGCCGGCCTCGATGCGGTCGCAGCTGGCGCGGAACTCGCAGCCGCGCATCTCGGATACGCCCTCGACGCGAACGGTGGTGGTGCCCGCTCCTTCGATGCGCCCGCCCATGGCGGTGATAAAGCGACACAGGTCCACCACCTCGGGCTCGCAGGAGGCGTTGTGGATGAGGGTTACACCCTCAGCCCGGGTGGCGGCCATGATGGTGTTCATGGTGGCGCCCATGCTGCGTACGCGGGCGTCCTGGTAGATGGTGGCGCCGCGCAGGCGCTCGGCCTCGGCGTTCATGTAGCCGTGCTCGACGGTGATGGTCGCCCCCAGGCGCTCGAACGCGGCGAGGTGGAAGTCCACGGGCCGGCTGCCGAGGTCGCAGCCACCGGGCAGTGGCACCTGGGCGCGACGCAACCGGGCCAGCAGCGGCCCCGCGACCCAGAACGAGGCGCGCATGCGGCGCACCAGGTCAAGGGGGGCGACGGGGTCGAGGGCGACGCCGCTGCGGATGCGCGCCGCCCCGCTGTCGTCGAGGCCGGCGTCCATCCCGAGGGCGCACAGCAGCTCGATCATGGCGTGAACGTCGGCGACGGGGGGGACGTTGTGGATGACGCATTCGCCGTCCATGAGCAGGGCGGCTGCCAGCAGCGGCAGCGAGCCGTTCTTGCTGCCGTCGAGGGTGACACGCCCCTCGATCCTGGTGCCTCCGGTGATACGGATGCTATCGGGGTGGCTGGGCAAGGTTGGGCGCCTCGGGCTAGGTGGTAGATTGGACCCCCGGCGCGCGCACATCAGTCGCGCCGTCGCGCTGACTATTAGGCGGCGCCGCGACCTGCACCTGCCGCCGAAGCGCCGCCGCCGATTCGGCGTCGAGAGGCAGCCCCTGGCCGTGGCCCCCCGACCGGTCAAATGGAGCATGGGCGCCCTCGCCCGTGATGCCCCCGGCCGAGGCGGCCAGGCTCCACGAGCCGGCGCCTGCCGCCGACAGGACCCTTATCTCGCCAGCACCGCCGTCAGCGACAGGTCATAGTGCAGAATCGAGTATGCGGCGGACGCCGCCGGGCGCGCCGGTTGGCTGTACTGCGGAGCCAGTGGCTGGGGCATCTCCTCCTCTTCACCGCCGCGCCCTCCGCGGCCCGCAGGCCGACTTTGCGCCGCCGCCGCGGGCGCGGTCGCGGCTGCTCCGAACTGCTGACGAAACACGCCGTGCAACTCGTCCACCATCCGCAGCACCACGTGTTCCTTGAAGGCGAACCAGGTGGTGCGGGTACCGCTGACGTCCTGCAGGGCCATTCCGTCCACCCCCACCGGCAGTGCCGCCGCCTTGAAGGTGGACACGATGCGCATAGCCTCGCGTCCCTGCTCCCACTGCAGTTTCTCGACCTTGTGCTCCGCGGTCACGCGCGCCACGGCGGTGCTGAGCAGCACTGGCAGCACCGTCATCGGCGCGGTCCAGCGGTCGCCGACCTTGACCGGGTCGGCGGGAAACTTCAGGGACAGGTTGCCCAGGGCGATGGGCGTTCCCCCCGCCGGGCCTGACACCGGCGTGATGTCTCCTTCCGTGGTGCGCGTCGAGCGCGCGGCCCGCCCGATCTGCGGCAGCACCCCCGGAGCGCCCGGCGCTCTCAGCGTGCCCCGCCTCATCTGGGTGACGATGGTTGCCACCGCCTCGGCCAGGCCTGGCCGAGCGCCCGGGCGCGGCTGGACGGCCTCCACCCGCTGCACGATGACCGCTTCCAGCGACCCCCCCTGGGCGGCCACGGCCGGCAGCGGCACCTCCCCCTGCGCGCCCGCCTGGGCCCGCACCGTCACGCTATACTCCAACTTCTGCCCCTGCTTGAAGCGGTAGCGCAGGAGCGCTCCCTCCTGCGGCAGAGTCTGCTCCTCGATCGCGTTGCGCACCTCGACTCGCGCCTCGGCCCGGCCCTGTGTCTCCCCCGAGGCCCCATATCCGGTGATGGCAACGGTGTGAGGCCCATCCGCGGCGGATCGGGTGTCCCAGTCCGTCTCGTACGGGGCGATGGTCGCGCTCACGAAGGAGCCGTCCGCGAAGAAACTGACATAGCCGTCCGGCTCGGCCTTGCGAGCGCGGATCTTGATCATCCCGCGAATGACCGCGCCTTCGGCGGGCGAGACGATGCGCACGGATGAGACCTGCGGCAGCGCCTCCGGGGGCTTAACGCGCTTGGCGGCCGCAGTCGGCGCCGGCGGCGCAGGAGGCGGCGCCGGCTTTTGCTGGGTCAGTCTGAGCTTTGGCGCCGGCGCCGGCTTGGCGGGCGCCGGCGCGGGAACGGCAGCGACCACGGTTGCCGGGCTCCGCGACCAATCAAGGTAGCCGTGAGCCACGCCATAGGACCGCAGGGGCTTGACCGGCCCGCCCGCTGCCGGGACCACCCACAGGTTGCCGTCGGCGGTGCCGACTCTGCTCGCCTTGAACGCCACCTGCTTGCCATCCGGCGACCACGCGGTCTCGCCAAAGAACTCGACCTCCGACGCGAGCACCCGCGTGTCTCCCGTCTCGGGGGAGATGACTTTGAGCGCGGGCTTCGGCTCGCGCGCGAAGAACGCGATCTCGGGGCCGTCGGGCGACCACGCGGGATACATGCCGTCGCCCACGAGCTCGTGCTCGTCGTTGCCCGCGGCGCCGATGATGAACAGCTTACCCTCGCTGCCGAAGACGATGAAGGAGCCGTCGGGCGACCAATGAGGACATGCGCTGCGAAAATCACTGCCCAACTGCGTCACCAGCGTGGACGAGCCCCCCTGCGCGGGCACCACCAGCAGCGCCCGATCCTGGCCGGAGGCGGACACATAGGCGATGCGGAGGCCGTCGGGCGACCATGCCGGCTGCTCGTCGTCGGAGTCGCCGGTAGTGAGCTGGCGGGGCTCGCCCGCGGGGGAATTGTCGGCCGCCAGAGGCACGACCCACAGCTTGTAATGATCGCCGACGCGGGCGGCGTAGGCGAGCGCGGAGCCGTCGGGGCTCAAGCCGGGGGTGATGACGTCGGACCCGGCCGGATGCGGCAGCTCCACCGGGCGATCGCCGTTGGCGCTCATGACGACGATGCCGCGGTTGCCCACGACCAGGCGTCCCTGGTAGGCGATGCGGTCGGCGGCGCCGGCTTGAGCAATCGCCACCGCGGCAAGCATGAGCGCTATCGTCCTCCACGCTCCGGCCCTGGCTTTCATATCCACACCTCCCGCGCGCTCACCGGCCGCGCTCCAATTCATTATATCCCAGCCGCGCCCCGCACGCAACCACGCGCTCCTCATCCGCCCTTGCGCCCGATCGCCCACAGCACCGGCATGAACACAGTGCGAATGCCGTCATCGAGCGCCTGCAGCTCGCGGCGTTTCATCGCCTCCAGCTCACCGAGTGCGACCAGGTCGCCGGCGGTGGATTCCAGCAGCTCCCACTCGTCGGTGAACTCGCGGCGCAGCTCCGGCTCACCCCATATCGAGTTGAGGATGCCGACCTCCACCGCGAACCCGGCGTTGACGAACATCTCCCGCAGGCGGCGCCCGATGCGCGGATGCGCCCCCTCGCGGCGCAGCGCTTGCGCGGCCAGCGCGCCGACGGTGAGATCCTCCGGGTAGTCTATGCGCCCCCCGTAGTCCGGTTCCGCCAGCGCCACCACCGTGCCCCCGGGGACCGTCACTCGCGCCATCTCCAGCACCGCCAACCCTGGCTCCTCCACCCACAGCAAGGTCATGTGACACATCACCAGGTCGAAGGCCTCGTCGGCGAACGGCAGCCGCTGCGCGTCCCCGACCACCACCGGCAGACCTCGCGCCCGGGCCTGCGCCGCCAGCCGGCGGCTGCGATCGAGGCCGATCACGCGTCCGCGGCAGCGACTCGCCGCCTCCGCCGTCACCACCCCGTCGCCGCAGCCAACCTCGAGCACCCGCTGCTGCGCCCACAGGTTCACTCGGCGGTACAGGTGCGAGCGCAGCCCGCGCGTCCACCGTTCCTGGCGCTCGAGCTGCCGCCGCCACTGCTGTGCTGATAGCCGCCCCGGAGCGTCATCCATCGCACCCGCCTTCGTCGGGCGAAGTAGCCCTCCGCTGGCCCGGGTCGTAGGGGCAAGGCATGCCTTGCCCCTACGACCCGGGCTGGAGCCGGCCACTCGTCACCCGCTCGACTTGCTCTCCACGCACAGGTAGCCGTGCGCCTGCGCGTGGAGCGGACACCCGCCGCCGCAATTGGGGAAGCGGGCGCAGGCTCGGCACTCGTCCGGCGCCCACTCGCGGTTGCGCAGGGCCAGCGCCGACGCGTGGTTCCAGATATCCTCCCAGTCGTCGCCGAGGATGTTGCCCAGGCCCTGGTAGCAGCTCTGGCAGGGGATCACCTGGCCGTCGGGCTCGATACACATATTCTCCTTCGCCGCCGTACACCTTTTCGGCCCCAGCCCCAGGTTTACCGGATCGAGATCACAGTAGCGGGTGGGCGTGTACCAGACGAAGCGCATCCCCAGCGCCACCGCGCGGTCGCGCAGGCGCTCCAGCCGGGGCGCGAGCTCACCCTCCGACAGCCCCTTGCCCGAGGCCGCTCCCCCCCCGGAGTAGATGAGGCTGTTGCACGCGAAGTTGCGCACGCCCAGCTCGCACAGGAACTCCAGGGTGGGCTCGAGGCCGGCGGCGTTGTCGCGGGTGATGGTGGTGTTGGTGACGACGAACAGCGGCGCCGCCAGCGCCTGCTTGATCCCCGCCACCGTCTGCGCCCACGCGTCGCAGCCGACCATGGCGTTGTGGACGCGCGCGTCGTGCGACTCGAGGGTAATCTGGACGTGATCCAGCCCCGCCGCGACCAGCTCGCCCACGAGGTCGGCGCTCAGGCGGCGCCCGTTGGTGATGAGGCCGGTGACCATGCCGATGTCCTCGGCGCGCTCCACCAGTTGCACCAGGTCCGGGCGCAAGGTCGCCTCGCCGCCGGTGAAGCACACATGGGGCACGCCCAGAGCCCACAGCCGGGCCAGCACCTGCCGCCACTGCTCGGCGGTGAGCTCCGCCGGGCGGCGGTCGCCGGGGACGTAGCAGTGCTCGCAATCATTGTCACAAGCGTAGGTCAGCGCCAGGTCCATGCGATAGGGCGCCGACAGTTCGACCTGGAAAGGCTCCACCATCTCGACCCCAAGGTAGGTGAAGGGGCACACGTCCTCGCGCTCGCGCAGGGTGGTAACGGCGAGGCGGACGCGCTCGAAATCATGGGCGAGGGTGCGGCCGCGCGCGCGGAAGACGCGGCGCAGGCGGCGCGCCGCCGCGGCCGGCTCGACCTGCTCCAGTACCAGCTTGGCCATGAGGGCGGCGGTGGAGTTGAGGTGAATGATGCGCGAGGCGTCGAGTACCAACAGCCCTGAGCCGTCACCCTCGACGCGCAAGTGGGCTCGCAGATGGCGTTCCCCTTCGTCCAGCCGGTAGTGATACATGCCGGGCGCGACGGCGCCTGGCCGGCTGTCACTCCGCGGTTGCTTGCTGTCGCACTTGCCCAATCGGCACTCCACCCGCCCGGATCCCACACCCCGACTCGCCGGCCTAGCGGCCGCCGCCCGCGCACGCGCAGGCGCAGCTCGCGCACGCACAGGCGCACGCCCCGCCCCCGCCCCCGCCACTGCCGCCACTCTCCGCTAGGTCGGAAAGCACCTGCTTGAGATGCGGCACGAAGCTCGGCGGATTGGTCTCTCGCGTTACCGCCTGCGCCAGCGCCCGCCGGTCGGGCACCAGGCCGCGCGCCATGCGCTCGATGCGGCTTGCCACCCGATCCGCGAACTCGCGCCCCGGCACCTCCAGCCGCGGCGATTCCTCCGGCGACCGCCGATGCCCCCGATACTCCCATCCCTCGCGATCGCGGTCGCTCCACCAGCGGTCACGCCACGGCATGCGCTCCTCGCGCCCGAAGCTGTCCTCCATGCGCCGGCTGTAATCCTCGTCCGCCATCGTCCATTCGGCGTTCTCATCCCACTTACGGGACTTGTCCAGCGGTGTCTGCGCCGCTGTCACCTCCCGCCACGCCTTGCCCACGAGGTAGCGGTAGTAGTCGGCGGTCTCGCGTCGGTTGTAGCCGCGCAGCTTATCGTTGACCAGGCGCACGAGGTCGGTCACGATGGACTGCATGGCGTCGGCGGGCAGGGGGCCGGTGAGACGCTTGCCCATCGCCCGCAGCCAGGCGGTTTCCCACGGCTGCAAGTCCGCCGGGGCCGCGCTCGTCGCCTCGACCACCAGGGGATCGAATGATGGTACCCGGACCGCTCCCTTCTGGGCGAGGCCGAACGCGATCATCGCCGCGATGCGGTCCAGCGGCAGTTCCAGCAGCACCGCCGCCTCCACCGCGGTCAGCCCCCGGCGCACCCCGTTGCCCTCCATCGCCAGCGCCGGTGGCAGGTAGTCCAGCTTGCGCAGCTCGTTGGCGCGGCTGAGCGCCAGCGCGACCGCCAGCAGCCCCAGCGCCACCAGGCCGGCGACCACCCCCGGCGTCGCCCGCCGCCGCAGCTCCTTCCACAGCGCCGCCAACCGGCTCTCGCGGTACACGACCTCGACGTAGCGCTTGGGGAAGGAGACGCCGAAGAGGTACTGCTGCGAGGGGGAAGCCTGAGGTCGCCGCCAGGTGAAAGCGATGCGGTCATCTATCGTCCGCGCGTCGTCGAAGCGCTCACGGTGGTAGCGCGTCTGGTCGCCGGTGACGCCCGGCGGGAAGAGGATGGTCACCGTCAGGTCGGTCGTGCCCTCGGCGTAGTCTGCGCCGTACCAGGTAGGGCTGAACTCGATGCCCGCGTAGTCGGGGTCGGCGCGGTCCTGGTACACCATGTGCGGGTTGTTGATGTGGAAGTGGAGGGTGCCGCTTTCACCGGCGCCAATGGGCCGGGGCAGGTGCACCTCGACCCCGCAGTCCACGGCCGTTGAGGGGCGAATGACGAAGACGCGCTCGCCGTCGAGTTGCGCCTGGGCGCGGTCCAAACGATAGTGGTCATTGGGCAAACCGATGTCCACGACGTCAATGGACCTGCCCCCGGGCAGGCAGTTGAACCGCAGCTCGTACTCGACATCAACCGAGCCGTCGCGCTGGATGGTGACCACCGAGGCGTTGCGCTCAACCGCGAAGCGATAATCCGCCGCCGCGCGCTTGGGCTGGCTGACAATCACAGCCGCGACGGCGATCAAGGCGGCGATCAAGGCCCGAACCCTCACCACCTGGGCTCCTCCTCGAGGCGATAGGCCGCGCCGCACGCAGGACAGGTGATGATCGCGTCCGCCCCCTGCATGTGCACGCGCTGGTCCTCCAGGCTGCGCCCGCAGCCGGGACATCGGGCTTCCCGAATCGCGGGCCGGCGCGGGCCCGGCGTTGCGTCTCGGTCCCGCACCCGCAAGTGCGCCTGTATCACCACCAGCCCGATGCCGACGGCTGCCAGCACCATCGTCGCTCCCGCCGCCGCGCGCGGGCCGGGGTGCCGCACGCTCGCGGCGACCAGGAACACCAGGCCCAGCGTCCCCAATGCCAGAGCTGCAGCGCCGCCCAGGGCGCGCCCCAGGCATCCCGCGATGGAACCGCTCGGCTTCATTCCCGCCCTCGCGGGGCCACGTCCCTAGGTCAGAGACCGGGATGGCGACCTTTGGGCCTAGCCACGCGGTGCCGGCGCGCCGGGGTCAATCGAGGGATTCCTCACGCCTCCAGGCGAACGAGGCTTCGAAACACTCGCCCCCGGGATCATCCGCGCCCTTTGCCGTCTTGAGTTTCAGACACCACACCTGAGACCCGGAGATGACCGTGCCCACGGCAGGGGAGACCGTCGCATGGGCGCAGTTCTTGCAGGCGCGGGGATCACACGGGGTAGGGGATGGGGCCTGGGCGTGGAAATCAGCCGCGCACTGAAAGCAGATCGTGCGCCTGATGGAGTTGGACGCCCCACACACCGGGCACTTCATCATCTGCACGGCACACCTCCCGGGCGCGATTCCGCGCTCCGGCACGCACCGCCGTCACTCGCCCCGGGTGGGCGATTGCTGGTGGGACGGCAAGGGCGAGAGCACCTCCTCTTCCGTCCAACCGAACAGGCGTATGGTGCGCCTGGCATTCCGCCCCGCGACTACCGCCTTTAGCTCCATCTCGTCCGGCTTCGGCTTCGGCCGCCCGTGTACCTGGGCATCCTCCTCAGTATTCGCTAGGTTGAAGGCCGAATAGTCGCCATCCTCGATAGCCTCACCCATGGTCTGCTTCAAGCTGTTCAGGAACAGGTGCCAGAAACCAACCCCGACCAGGGCCAAGACCAACAGGATGAGCAAAGCCGGCGCGCGGCGATCGCGCCTGGTGAGCTTGGCGACGATGAACCCCACCAACCCAATGATCGCCAGCGCTATGAGAACGATGTAGCCGAGTCTTGCCAGCCCCATAGTGCTTTCCAGTTTACCATAGCCCGCGCGCTTTTTCAACTGCTATCGGGCGGGATTCTTCCAGCGTCACCATGCCATAGGTCCACCAGGTCTGCCAGTGCCCATGTGGCCGGCATGGGCGCCGACTCCCTGGTCGCCTCGCCGGCCGGAGCCCCACGAAACGCGACTCCCGCGTGTCCCCGCGCAGGCCGTCCGGTCAAAGGCCCCCACGCGGTAGCAGACTTGCACGAATCTCCCCCGCAGGACAACATGGCCCGCACAGCGAAAAGAGTGTACATACGAGCCCCCCGCGAAGCACTGATATCAGGTGTCCTGGGGGCGGTGACGTGGCTAGGCGCAGAGCGCCGCCATCCCGGCCCGAAGGGGCCTAGGGACCTGCTCCGCGCCGCGATGGGTTTGCGCCCCGACGCCGCCGGGGCCGGAAAGGGAACCATGACCTCACGACAACGCCTGTTGGCGCTGCTGCGCGGGGAGCCCGTTGACCGCTGCGGGGTGTGCGCCTACGGTTTCGACGGCTTCAACTGTCCGCATCTGAGCAACCAGCCCGGCTGCGCCGAGCTGGTCAAGCTGATTGACGCCGAGACCGAGGTCATGCTCGGCTGGGCCCCGCGCACCGAGGGCAACATCTACCTTTCCGCCTCCCCCGACGTGTCGGAATCCGAGGACCGCCGCGTGGAGGAAGACCACACCGTCATCCGCACCACCATCCACACCCCGCGCGGAGACCTGCATTCGCTGTGCGTCCGCCACGAGGGCGTGGAGACGACGTGGAAGGTGGAGCATCTGCTGAAGACCGAGG
Organism: Armatimonadota bacterium; assembly: GCA_035527535.1. Classification (NCBI taxonomy): domain Bacteria; kingdom Bacillati; phylum Armatimonadota; species Armatimonadota bacterium. Next base: position 6,922 of record DATLAK010000014.1, on the reverse strand, counting down.
AGGACGTCGAGCGGTTCCTGTCCATGCCCTACGTGCGTCCGCGGGTGGACGGGGATGACTTCGCGGAGGCGGTGGCGCGCATCGGCGAGCGGGGCCTGGTCATGCTCGGGATCGCTGATCCCATTTGTCACGTCGCGGACCTGTTCGAGTTCGGCGAGTTCACGGTGCGCGCATGGCGCGAGCCGGCGATCATCCGGCGGCTGCTTGACGCGATGGCGCCCCGTGTGTACGACTGGCTCGACGGCGTGCTAGCACTGGGCGTCCGCGGCGCGGTGGTGCGGCTGTGCGGCCCGGAGTACGCCAGCGAGCCGTACCTCAGCCCAGCGCTGTTTCGCGAGCTGGTGACGGAGTACGATCTGCCCATCGCGCGCAAGATCCACGACGCGGGGTGCTACCTGCGGCTGCACAGCCACGGTCGCCTGGCGAACATCCTCGACGCCATCCTCGAGCTGGAGCCGGACATTCTGGAGCCGGTGGAGGGGCCGCCGAGCGGCGACATCACCATGGCGGAGCTGGCGCGGCGTGTGGGGCGCCAGTGCGTGCTGATGGGAAACCTGGAACCGCGCGATCTGGAGCAGGTAAGCGAGGAAAAGGCGGAGCACCTGGTGCGCGAGATCATGGAATCGGCGGCGGGGCAGGCGCCGCTGATCGTGGCGCCGACGGACGGGCCGATCAGTTTCCCGTTATCGCCGATCTACGCGCGCAACCTCCGCCGCTGGATAGAGACGGCGCTCAAGTGGGGCGGAAGCTATGATTGGAGTTGAGCGCCGGCGATCGGCGGGGGTTCCTCGCCGCGCGACGCCTGCTTACCCGTACTTGTAGGCGACGCCGAGACCGGGGGGGAGCGGCGACGCGATCGGACAGGTCAGAGGTAGTCCAGTTCATCCCTGCGCAGCCGCAGTGCGGGCCCCGCGGCAGTGGACTCTTTGCCATCACCGGCGGACTGATAGTCGTAGGGGTGTCGCGACCAGTCAACTGCCGGCCACACGCTGACAACTCGCGTCGTGCGAATCAGCCACTCCAGCAGCAGGCGTCGGCACTGATGCACGAGCTCGCGGCAGTCCGGGTGGTGATAGAGATTGCGCGTCTCGTTCGGGTCGTCCTGCAGGTCGTACAGTTCGCCAACGTCCTCGCCGCCAAACATCTCGGGCTGGTAGTGGACGAACCGCCAATTCCGCCAGCGCAGGGCTTTGCTCCAGGGATTCTCCGTAACCGCCACCTTGCGCACCGGCTCGCCGTCGCCGCGGAGCAGGCCTGACAGGTCGCGGCCGTCCACCGTGTCCATCGCCGGCAGACCGCACAGCGCGCTGATGGTGGGCGCGATATCCACCGCCTCGACGAGCTCTTGGCACACCGCGGCGCCCGGAGTGACGCCCGGCACGCGCCAGATCGTGGGGATGCGGCAGACCGCCTCGGAGCAGATGCCCGGCGCTTTCTCCGGGATGCCGAAGGTACCGCTGTAGCTGCCGTGGTCGGCAGTGTAGATGACGATGGTGTCCTCGGCAAGCCGAGAACGGTCGAGGTAGTCGAGAAGAAGGCCGACCGCATGGTCAACATGGGTGATGCACCCCAGATAGCCCCGCCACAGCCGCCGCGCGCCCGCCTCGAAGGTGTGCGGCTCCAGCGGCCACTTCATCTGACGAAACCGCCTGTGGGCGGCGCGAAAATGCGGCGGGCGATGTGACGGATCGAGATTGATGGTTGCGGGCGGCTCCAGATCCGCCGGATACATATCCCAGAACCGCCGGTCGGGGGTGAACGGCTGATGCGGGCGCTGCAGCGCCACCTGCAGGCAGAACGGTGCGCCCGCTCCAGCCTCCATGAACTTGATGGCCTGCGCGACGCAACATCCCTCTTGCGAGTCCTCGAAGCGAAGCGGGGAGGGGAACCCTTCCAGTGCGTACTCCGGGTTGCGCTGGAAGAAGATCGTGTCCTCCTGGTAGTCCAGGAACGCGTCCAGGTGATGTTCCAGCCAGTTGCGCGGGGAGTCGGGCGTGTGCAGGTTGCCGATGCCGCCGGTGCGGTAACCGTGCTGTCGGAAATGCGAGAAGAAGCTCGGCAGGTGCTGCGGGGCCGGGCCGGACAGGCCGAAGCACCCGTGATTGTGACAGTACTGACCGGAAAGGATACTGACGCGGGAGGGTGTGCAGATTGGGTTCTGCGTATAGGCGTGGCGAAAGCGCACGCCGTCAGCAGCGAGGCGGTCGAGGTGTGGGGAGATTACTTGGGGGTGGCCTTCACTGCCCAGGCAGGTGGCCAGATGTTGATCGGAGATAATCAGCAGCACGTTCATGGCATGAAGTCCTCGCCTGATGATTGGCGGCAAGCGCGCGAATGCTTTCCCTGGTTCGCAGCACCGCGGGGGCGGTCGCCTTACCCGTACTTGTAGGTGACGCCGAAGCCGCCGCGGGGGTAGCGCCACTCGATGTTGTCGAACTCGCACGAGATGCGGCAGGTGCCGCACTCCACGCAGCCCTCGAAAAAGACGGTGATGTGGTCCTGCTCCCAGCGGTAAGTGCGCACCGGGCAGGTGAAGGTGCACCACTTGGCGGTGCACTTCTCCAGGCACACCCGCGGGTCCCTGATCGCCAGGTGCGATTCCGCGTCGGGGCGGAAACCGTCGAGGAACAGCTTCTCCTCCAGCGACAGCGCTTTCATGCGACTGACCTCCAGGCGCCGAACAGATCCTTGGCCATGCGCCACAGCGAGCGGCGCCGCCGCGCCTCGGCGAAAATGGCGCGCTGCTTGCGCCGCTTGGAAGTGCCGTCCACGGTCAGCATCTCGGTCGCGGCATAGTTGAGCAGATCGGGATAGAGACTGAAGAAATCGTGATGCCCCTCGAAGAAGCGGGTCATACCGCGGTATTTGTAGAGGTCGTGGTGGATAATCGAATCGCGCACCAGCCGGTCGTAATGAGCGAGGCTGCGGGCGGAGAAATCGCGCCGCTCTTTGGCCCGCAGCACGGTTTCCGCGGCCAGCCGGCCGGAGTGCATGGCGAGGTTGGAGCCCTCGCGGTGGAGGCTGTTGACCATCATCGCCGCGTCGCCCACCACCAACAGGCCGCCGATGGAGAGCCGGGGCATCGCGCGCAGCCCGCCCTCCGGGATGAGGTGCGCCAGGTACTCGCGGGTCTCGCCGCCCTCCAGCAGCGGCGCCACCGTCGGATGCGCCTTGAGATGCTCGAGCAAGTCGTTGGGGTTGATGCCGCGGTCGTTGAGGTCGCGGATGGTGGCGCCCGCGCCCACCGACACCGACTCGCGGTTGGTGTAGATGAAGGCGGTGCCCACCATACCCATGGTGGCGTCGCCGAAAAGCTCGATGGTCACGCCCTGATCGCCGGTGACCTCGAAGCGGTTCTCAATCGCGGCCTGGGGCAGCGCAATGATCTCCTTGACCGCGCTTGCCATCTGCTGCGGTTTCAGCGGCCCGCGCAGCCCCGCCTCTTCCACCAGCAGGCCGTTGGCGCCCTCGGCGGTGATGACGACGTCAGCATAGACCTCCCCGTCCTCACGGCCGGCGCGCACGCCGACGACGCTGTCGCCTCGACCCAGCAGGCCCACCACCAGCGTCTCGGGGATGATGAGCGCGCCCGCCGCGCGGACTTTGCCCGCCAGCCACTTGTCGAAGCGCGAGCGCAGGACGGTGTAGCAGTTATGGGGCTCGCCATCGAAGGCCAGGCTGCGATGGCCGACGCGAAAGGCGGAGTCCGCTGACAGGATCCACGCGCGCTGCTCGATGACGTGGCGCTCCAGCGGCGCCTCGCGCCAGAACTCGGGGATGATCTCGGCCAGCGGCCAGTGGTAAAGCACGCCGCCCATGACGTTCTTGGCCCCGGGAAAGTCGCCGCGCTCGATCACCGCCACCTCGAGACCAGCCTTGGCCAGGAGGTAGGCGGCGGTGAGCCCCGCCGGCCCCGCGCCCACGACTATGACGTCAAACTTCTCCACCGATGCTCCTTCAGTCACATTTTACCGCAGAGGCCGCGGAGAGCGCAGAGAGAGGCCAGCAGATCGGGTGTTCGATAGAGCGGCCCCGTCTCTCTTTGCTCCGTGCCTCAGCGTTCTCAGCGTTCTCGGCGGTTCAATCCCTTATGTCGCGCTCAGGCGGGCGCGCGCCGCGCGCGTCAGCGCCGGCACCACCTCGTACACGTCGCCGACGATGCCGTAGGTGGCGGTCTGGAAGATGGGGGCCGAAGGGTCGCGGTTGATGGCGATGATGACATCCGAGGTCTGCATCCCCACCAGGTGCTGCACCGCCCCCGAAATGCCGCACGCGAAATAGATCCTGGGGCGCACGGTCTTGCCGGTTTGCCCCACCTGGAATGAATGCGGCCTCCACCCGCTGTCCACCGCCGCGCGCGACGCCGCCACTACCCCGTGCAGCGTCTCCGCCAGCTCTTGCAGCATCTCGAAGCCCTTGGGGCCGCCCAGCCCGCGCCCGCCGGCGACGATGACTTGGGCCTCCTCCAGCCGCGCCTCGTCCTGCGCCTCCTCGCGCACGTACTCGATCAGTTTGACGGCGACCTCGTCTTCGGTTAGCCCCAGCTCCTCGCGGACGATCTCGCCCTGGCGCGCGTCATCGGGCTCGGGCAGGGGCAGCACGCGGGGGCGCACCGTCGCCATCTGCGGGCGGCGCCGTTCGCAGAGGATGGTGGCCATGATATTCCCGCCGTAGGCGGGACGCGTCTGCTCCAGGAGCTTGGACTGCGGATCGATGGTCAGGCCGGTGCAGTCGGCGGTGAGACCGGTGCGCAGGCTGGTGGCGACTGCTCCCGCCAGGTCGCGCCCGGTGGTGGTGGCCCCCAGCAGCATGATCTCGGGGCGGTGCTTCGCGACCAGCCGCACCATGCCGCGCAAGTAGGCCTCGGTGCGGTAGTGCGCGAGCACCGGGTCGTCCACCAGGTACACGCGGTCCGCGCCGTGCGCGATCGCCGCCCGCGCGAGTTCCTCCACCCCGTGTCCCAGCAAGGCGGCGGCCACGCGCCCCCCGCCGATGTCGGCGGCGAGCTTGGCGCCGTGACCGAGGAGCTCCCACGACACCGCGGCGGCGACGCCGTCGAGATGCTCGATGAAGACCCACACCTCCGGCGCCGGCGCGCCCGCGGTCGCCGCTGGCGCCGCCTCGACTTGCTCCACGGGGGCGACCGTCGCGACCTCCACTTCGGTCCCGGGCGGGAAGGCGATAGCCGTGACCGGACATGCCTTGACGCACTCGCCGCAGCCGATACACGTTTCCATGTCAACGATGGCGATGCCGTTCTCCATGCGGATGGCATCCACCGGGCACGCCGCCAGGCATTGCTCACAGCCGATGCACAGCTTGCCGTCTATGATCACCGGGGGGCGCTTCTTACGCACTGGCTTCGCTCCCGTCGCCGATGTGGCCGGCCGCGATCAGCCTGTCAATGACGGTCGCGGCAGCCCGCCCCGGGTCTTCGAGCGCCCCGGCGATGATCTCGCCCGCGCCGCGGCGCGGCGGCGGGAAGATGCGCCGTACCTGGGTTGGCGAGCCTTCGAGGCCCACTTCGTCGGCGCTGACGCCGATGTCTTGGGCGCGCCACACCGGGATCTCGGCGCGCAGCCCCCGTATCAGGTTGGGCATGGTCGCGTAGCGCGGCTGGTTGATCTCCTTGACCACGGTCAGCAGCGCGGGCAGCGGCGCCTCGACGATCTCGCGCGCGCCCTCCAACATGCGGCGCACGCGGATGCGCCGCGTCTCCAGGTCCACCGACGCGACCTGGTCCACGTAGGTGAGCTGTGCGAAGCCGAGACGAGTGGCGATGCCGGGGCCGACCTGGGCGGTATCGCCGTCAATCGTCTGCTTGCCGCAGATGACGAGGTCCACCGGCTGGTGCTCGCCCAGCTTGCGAATAGCCGCGGCGAGGGCGGCGCTGGTGGCGAGGGTGTCGGAGCCGGCGAGCGCGCGGTCGCTCAGCAGCACCGCCTCGTCCACCCCGAACGACAGCGCCTTGCGCAGCGCCTCCTCGGCCCATGGCGGGCCCATGCACAGCATGACCGCCGCGCCGTCGTAGCGCTCCTTGAGGCGCATCGCCTCCTCGATCGCGGGCACATCGAAGGGGTTGATGATCGAGGGCACGCCCTCGCGGATGAGGGTGTTGGTCACCGGGTCTATGCGCACCTGGGTGGTGTCGGGAACCTGCTTGATGCAGGCGACGATTCGCAGCATACCTCATCCCTTTGCGCGCATCCAAGCGGCCAGTCACATGGTGCCGAGCCTGCGGGAAACGGCGGTTAACGGACTTAGTACCAGCCTACACTATTATATTATTTGCGGTCAAGGGGCCGCTTGTCCTGCGCGGGACTGCGCCAGTTTGTCGCGCGAGGGTGGCAAACGCGCATGCCGCCACTGCCCCGGCCGCCGGCTTGCGCCGGCAGGTACGCTCGACTGGCGATGTCCGTCGGTCCTCGGCCGGAGCAGGACTTGGCCGCCGTCGTCGCCAAATGCATACCTACCATTCCTTCGCCAGGAGCTTGCGGTTATGATTCGATCCATCGTCCTCGGCCTCGACGGCGCCGTGCCTTATACGATGTTCGAGGGGGCGCGGTCGGGGCGCCTGCCCAACCTCGCGCGCCTAATGGCGCGGGGCGCCCACGCCGCGGCCCTCCCCTTCCCGGCGGCTGTAACCCCCGGCAACTGGGCCTCGGTGGCCACCGGCGCCAAGCCTGTCACTCATGGCATCTCGGACTTCCTGCTGCACCAGCCCGGCGCCCCCTTCACCGACCGCGTGAATGCGTTCGATTCGCAGGTGTGCGAAGCAGAGTTCATGTGGGACGCCCTTTCGCGCCAGGGCCTGCGGTGCGCCACCATCAGCTACCCCGGCGCCCTGCCGCGGCGTTCCACGGGCCACATTGTGATCGGCAACCGTGGGGAGCCCAGCGAAGACTGTAAGTGGTGGACCGCC
>DATLAK010000013.1 GCA_035527535.1 Armatimonadota bacterium | reverse complement strand
GGCGGGTCGCCAGATGACACAGGCGAGGGCGCCTATGCTCCATGGGTTGAGCCCCATCCCAACTTTTCGCGGTCACCCCCAGCCGCCCCGCGCTTCCTTTACAACCGCAGGGGCTTGTAGTATACTCGCCCCTGCCTGCGGCGGCGCGGCGGGGGTTGTGGGCGCGAGTGATCGCGCCTCTATAATTCATGCCCGGGGGCGGATTTGGAGAGCAAGTCGGCGCTGCGCGCGCGCATCGGCGCCATCCGCGATGCCCTCTCGACGGCGGAGCGGGCGGCCAAAAGCGCGGCCATCGTCCAGCGCTTGTCCAACTGGGACGTCTTCGCGCGGGCGCAGACGGTCTTCGCCTTCGTGTCCACTCGCAGCGAGGTTGACACCGCAGGCATCATTGCCGCGGCGCTCGCGCAGGGCAAGACGATGGGGGCGCCGCGCACGCTGCTGACGCAGCGGCGGCTGGAATTCCGCCGCGTGCTCGATCCAGCCGAGGGCCTGGTGCCGGGGCCATTCGGCATCGCGGAGCCTGGCGCCGACGCCCCCGTGCTGGGGCCGGCGGCGGCGGAGCTGATCCTGGTTCCGGGGCTGGCCTTTGATGCGCGGGGTTACCGGGTGGGCTACGGCGGCGGGTTCTACGACCGCCTGCTGAGCGACCCGGCGGTGAAGGCGGTAGCGGTGGGAGTGGCCTTCGAGGAGCAGATGATCCAGCTCGCGCCCGCCACCGAGCGCGACCGGCCGGTGGACTGGATCGTCACCGACCACCGCCTGCTCGCCGGTTGCGCCGGCAAGGCGGCCGCGCGCAAGGGCGCCGAGCGATGACCACCGACCGCATCCGCCTGGTCAACATGAGCTTCTACGGCTATCACGGCGTGCACAGCGAAGAGCGCCGGATGGGCCGCAAGTTCTACATTGACGTCGAACTGGCGCTCGACCTGGGCCCGGCGGGACGCGCCGACGACCTGAGCCGGACCGTGGACTACGCGCAGGTTTACGCGTTGATCCGCGAGATCGAGGCGGCCAAGCAATACGCATTGCTGGAGGCGTTGGCGGAGGACATCGCGCGCCGGCTGCTGGAGCGGTTTCCGGCGCAGGAGGTGGTGGTGCGCGCGCGCAAGAGCGAGGTGCCGGTGGGGGGGGTGATGGACTACGTCGAGGTCGAGATCACGCGGCACAGGGAGGTAAGCTAACATGAGCTCCGCGGCACACCAGCCGATGGGCGAGTACCTCGACCACCTGGCGGCGAAGTTGCCAGCCCCCGGCGGGGGCAGCGCGGCGGCGCTGGTGGGGGCGCTGGCGGCGGCGCTAGAGAGCATGGTGGCCAACTTCACCGTGGGCAAGGAAGCCTACCGCGAGGTCGAGGAGGAGGTCAAGGGGCTGCGGGAGCGCTCGGAGACGCTGCGGGCGGAGCTGACCAAGCTGGTGCAGGCGGACATGGACGTTTACTCCAAGGTCTCCAGCGCCTACGGGCTGCCGCGCGAGACGGCGGAGCAGAAGGCGGCGCGCGGCGAGGCGATTCAGGCGGCGCTGAAGGTGGCGGCGCAGGTGCCGCGCAAGGTGGTGGCGGCGTGCGACCAGGTGCTGGCGATGTGCCCGGCGCTGGCGGCCAAAGGCAGCGCCAACCTCATCAGCGACGTCGGGGTGGCGGTGGTGTTCGCCGAGGCGGCGCTGCAAGCGGCCTACCTCAACGTCGAGATCAACCTCGCCGGCATCAAGGACGTGGCGCACAACGAGCAGGTACGGCGCGAGTTGGAGCCGCTGGCGGCGCGCGCGCCGCAGGTGCGCGCCGAGGTGTGGAAGCGGGTGCTGCAGGCCGTGCGCGGGTAGGCCGACGCAGGCAGTCCGCAGATTGCCCAGGCGGCTAGGCCCGCAGGGCCGCCGCGGCGGCAGCCAGGCCGCCCAGCCATTTCGCAGATGGGAAGGTGGGAGGAACGTCGCTCGCGATTCCCCCTTCTCTTAATCTGCGTAATCTGCGGATGATCATCAATGATCGGAGGAGACAGGGAATGGCAGCGGAATTGCTCAAGGGCGCGCCCATCGCGGAGCGCATCCGGGAAGGGCTGGCGGCGCAGGTCGCCGAGCTCAAGGACCAGGGAGTCACCCCGTCGCTGGTGGCGCTGCAGGTGGGGGAGAACCCCGCCAGCGCCGTCTACGTCGGCCAGCAGAAGAAGACCGCCGATAAGCTGGGCATCGCCTATCGCCTGGAGGAGTTGCCCGCCAATTCGTCGCAGAAATTCGTCGCCGATTTCATCGGCAAGCTCAACCAGGACCCCAACGCTACCGGCATCATCCTGCAAATGCCCGTGCCCGAAGGCCTCAACGCCCGCGAGCTGCAGGCGCTGATTGACCCGCTCAAGGACGTCGAGGGAGTATCACCCGCCAACATGGGCTGGGTCGTCTTTGGGCGCCCGACGCTGGGGCCGTGCACCGCCCTGGGGGTGGTCGAGCTCATCAGTTCCACCGGTGTTGACCTCTACGGCAAGGAGGTCGTCGTCGTCGGCCACAGCGACATCGTCGGCAAGCCGGTGGCGCTGCTGCTGCTCGACAAGTTCGCCACCACCACCGTGTGCCACATCGGCACCGGCGAGCGCGGGGTACTGCCCGACCATGTCCGCCGCGCCGAGATCCTGGTGGTGGCGGTGGGCAAGGCGGGCCTGGTCAAGGGCGAGTGGATCAAGGAAGGCGCCATCGTCGTGGACGTCGGTATCAACCGCGTCGGCGACAAGCTGGTAGGGGACGTCGAGTTCGAGCCCGCCGCCGAGCGCGCCGCCTACATCACACCCGTGCCCGGCGGCGTCGGTCCGCTGACGGTGACCATGCTGATGAAGAACACGGTGGAGGCGGCCAAGCGGCAGAAGAACCTTCCTTAATCCGCGGATTAACACAGATTGCGCAGATTCTCGGATGGAGCACCCGTAGGCCAGGAGCCCCTAGGCCAGCTACAGTGGCCGGGGTGGCGGCCCTGCGGGCTTAGCCACTCGCAATGACATGACCCGCGTTCCATCCGCGTTGAGCCGCGGCCAAGAGACGCTGACATGACCCAGTCGCTACCGTCCGACACCGCCTACGAGCCGGTGATGGGGCTGGAGGTGCACGCCGAGCTGGCCACGGACGCAAAGATGTTCTGCGGCTGCTCGACGCGCTTCGGCGCGCCCTCCAACAGCCAGACCTGCCCGGTGTGCCTGGGGTTGCCGGGGTCGCTGCCGGTAGTCAATCACAAGGCGGTGGACTACGGCCTGCGCGCGGCGCTCGCCCTCGGCTGCGAGATCCTGAACCCTTGCCTCTTCGAGCGCAAGAACTACTACTACCCCGACTTGCCCAAGAACTACCAGATCAGCCAGAAGCGCCGCCCCCTGGGCCGCAGCGGACGATTGGAGATCGAGGTCGAGGGTAGCTCGAAGCTGGTCGGCATTGATGACGTGCACCTGGAGGAGGACACCGGCAAGCTGCTGCACCCGGAGGGCGCGGGCAACCACTACTCTCTGGTGGATTACAACCGCAGCGGGGTGCCGCTGCTGGAGATCGTGGGCGCGCCGGACCTGCGCAGCCTAAAGGAAGTGTCCGCCTACATGACGGCGATCCGCGACCTGCTGCTGTGTCTCGGCGTGTCCGACTGCCGCATGGAGGAAGGCAAGCTGCGCTTCGAGGCCAACATCTCGCTGCGGCCGGCGGGCGCCGAGGAATACGGCGCGCGGGTCGAGATCAAGAACTTGAACTCCTTCCGCACCGTGCTAAGGTGCCTGGAGCACGAGATCGAGCGTCAGCAGCAGGCGCTGCGCGCGGGCGCCGAGGTCGCGCGCGAGACGCGGCTGTGGAACGAGGCCGCGTGCGCCAGCGCGGCCATGCGCTCGAAAGAAGAGGCGCAGGATTACCGCTATTTCCCGGAGCCGGACCTGGTGCCGCTGATGATTGACGCGCGGTGGCTGGAGCGGGCGCGCGCGGCGCTGCCGGAGCTGCCCGGGGCGCGGCGGCGGCGCTTCGTGGTGGAACTGGGACTGTCGCCGTACGATGCGGGGATCCTGGCCGGGCAGCGCGAAGTCGCGGACTACTTCGAGGGCGTGGTGGCCGCCGGCGTCGAGGCCAAGGCGGCCGCCAACTGGGTTGCGGGTGAGCTGCTGCGTCATCTGAACGAGCGCGGGGTCGCCGTCGCCGCGGCGCCCGTGACCCCCGAACGCCTGGCGGAGCTGATTAAGCTGGTGGAGCAGGGCGGGGTTACCACCAAAGCCGCCAAAGAGGTCTTCGCCGAGATGTTCGCGTCGGGGCGGGCGGCGGCGGAGATTGTCGCCGAGCGCGGCCTGGGGCAAATCCGGGGCCAGGACGAGCTGGCGGCGGTTGTCGAGCGCGTGATCGCCGACAACCCGGCGGCGGCGGGCGACTTGCGCGGGGGCAAGGAACAGGCGCTCAAGTTCCTGGTGGGGCAGGTGATGAAGGCGACCCGCGGCCGCGCCGATGCGCAAGCGGTCGGCGCGCTGCTGCGCCGGCGCCTGGAGTAGCCGGCCTTCGGCGGTGCGCCCAACCGCCCGTGCCTGCGGCCCGGGGTATGACCGATTCTAGTGGGGATGGTTGGGAGAGGCACCGGGCGTGACCGCGTAGGGGCAAGGCATGCCTTGCCCCCTGCCTACGCGCCCCGACCTGTCGGGGCGCGCCCTAGGCCGCACCCCGCTTTTCGCGGTCACACCCTTCCACCGCGCGCCTTTGACATAGGCGCCGGCGATGCGCTAACATGGCGCGGTGGATGACCGTCGAGGCAGACGGCGCGATGGGTGGCGACCACGGCGAGGGATGGCGGGCGGCGGCGGCGCTCAGCACCATCGGTATGGTGATGGCGCTGTCCGTCTTCGTCGGGTTCGGGCTGGGCTACGCCCTCGACCACTGGCTGCGGACGCTGCCGTGGCTAACGGTGGCGGGGGCGATATTGGGTGTGGTCGCCGGCTTCCGGGAGACCATTCGCCTCATCCGCCGTTTCTCGGGGGATGCTTGACGTGACCGACGACGCGGGGGCCGCGGGGTTCTTCCGCGGGGTGTATGTGACCGCCGCCCTGGCGCTGGGGGCGCTGGTGGCGGGATCATGGTGGGCGTGGGGCGGGCGCGCGGCGGCGGGGATGGCCGCCGGCGGCGCCATCAGCATCGGGGTGCTGGTGAGCTGGCAGTGGGTGGTGGCGTGGATGCCCGGCGGCAGCGCCAAGCGCCGGCTGCTGCTGGCGTGGCCGTTGAAGTACGGCGTGGTCGGGGCGGCGCTGTGGGCGTTGCTGCGCTACGACCTGGTCAACGTCATCGCCCTGATCGCCGGGCTGGGGTTGGTGCAAGCGGTGATCTTCGGGCGCGCCCTGGCAGCGGCGCGGACGCTGGCGGACCCGCCGCGCACCCCGCCGGCGCGCGAGGGACGTGATTAGGGATGCCGGAGGAACACGGTTCCTGGCTGCAGTTCCTGTATGGCATTCGGATCGGCGACGCCCATCTGTTGCCCCATTGGGTACCGCAGTCGGTGCCGCTGGCGGTGCTGTGCGCGCTGGTGCTGGCGGTCGTCTCCTACGTGGGCACGCGGCGGATGCGCCTGGTGCCGAGCGGCCTGCAGGCGCTGCTGGAATCTGCGGTCAACGGCCTCACCACCCTCGCCCAGGGCATCCTCGGCGCAGAGAAGGGCAAGCACTTCGCACCCTTCATCGGCACCCTCTTCCTCTACATCCTGTTCATGAATCTGCTGGGCCTGGTGCCGGGCATGAAATCGCCGACCGCCGACCTCAACACCACCATCGCCCTCGCGCTGGTGGTCTTTTTCGCCTCCGGCTTCTACGGCATGAGAAGCCACGGGGTGCTGGGCTACTTCAAGCACATGGTGGCCGATGTCCTGGACCTGCCGCTGCCGCTGGCGATCTTGCTGACGCCGTTCATGCTGACGCTGCACCTGATCTCGGTGCTGGTGCGCCCGTTGAGCCTGGCGATGCGCCTGTTCGGCAACATCATGGGCAAGGAGGTGGTGCTCAGCATCCTCGCCGGGCTGGCGACGGCGACGCTGGCCCTGTTCGGGCTGCACGTCGCCGGCTTCGAGGTCCTGGGCAACTTCATCAAGCTCGAGGTGCCGGCCGTCTTCGGGCCGCTGATGCTCCTGCTGACCGCGGTGCTCATGCCCCTCGCCATCTTGATGGGCGTCATCCAGGCGCTGGTGTTTTCGCTCCTGGCGTGCCTCTACCTCCTGCTCGACACTGCAGCCGACGAAGGCGCACCCGAGCACGCATGATGGCTCGACCTGCGGGCGCGGTTCTGGCGGTGGACCCCGGGCGCGACAAGTGCGGGATCGCCGTCGTCCGCGCCGACGGCGAGGCGCTGGCGCAGGAGATCATCCCCGTGGTCGAACTCGGCGCCCGCGCGCAGGCGCTGCGCCGCAGCTACGAGATCGCCGTCATCGTCATCGGCGATCGCACCGGCAGCGACACCGCGCTCGAAGCGCTGGAGTCCGCGCTCCCCGAGATCGAGACCGTCACCGTGGACGAGCACCGCTCGAGCGAGGAGGCGCGCCGCCTCTACTTCCGGCACCATCCCCCGCGCGGCTGGCGGCGCCTGCTCCCGCTGACCCTGCAAACGCCGCCGCGCCCCTGCGACGACTACGTCGCGGTGATCCTGGCGCGGCGCTACCTGCGCGGGGGGCGGGAACCGGGGGGATGACCGCGGCCGGTTGCGGGGCGCGCCTACCGCGGGCGGCGAGGACCGCCTCCAGCAGCGGACCGAAGTGACACACGCGCTTCGCGCGCACCACCAGGTCCCACAGCGGTTCACATTTCTTCCAGCCGGCGGCGTAGGCCACATGACGCACTCGCTGGTCCCAGCGCTCCCTGGTGCGCGCGCCGCGCAGAATGGAGCTCCACCGATAGAAGTCGCGATAGGCCCGTCGGTAGCCTGCCTCCAGCTTCTGGGGCGACATCTTCGCCGGGTGGTAGACGGCATGACGGGTATCGTAGAGCTCCCAGTTATCGGTGGTGATGCGTCCCTGCGCCGCCAGCCGCCGGTGCAGCGCGGTGCCGGGATAGGGGGTCAGGAGATGAAAGGTGGCGGCTTCAATACCCTGTGTGATCGCCCATTCGACCGTGCGCTCGAACACCGTCTCGTCGTCTTCATCCATGCCGAACACGAAGCTGCCGTGGACCATCACCCCCGCATCGTGCAGCGCGCGAATCGCCGCCTGATAGTCGCGGTTCAGGTTGTGGGACTTATGCTGCTCGCGCAGGTTGGCGGCGCTCAGAGTCTCGAACCCCACAAACAGGCTGCCCAGCCCTGAGTCCGCCGCCTTCGCCAGCAGCTCCGGGTCCAGCGCCGCCTCCACCGTGCCCGCCGCCTGCCACAGCCGGCCCATTCCCCGCAGGCCGTCGAACAGGCCCATGGCGAACGACCTGCAACCGAAGATGTTGTCGTCCACGAAGAAGAGGTGTCGCCCCGGCAGACGTTCGATCTCGGCCAGCGCCTGATCCACGGTCTGGGTGTAGAACGACCTGCCGCCGCGGAAAAACGATTCCTTGTAGCAGAAGTCGCAAGCGTGCGGACAGCCGCGGGAGACCACGAGCGAGTTTGGCGCGAGATAGAGATGACGTTTGATGAGGTCGCGACGAAGCGGCGGCTGACCCGCCAAGCTGCGCACCGCGGACCGATAAACCCTCCCTGGACGGCGCTGGCGGAAGTCGCGCAAGAACCGAGGCCAGGTGTCTTCGCCGGGGCCCAGAAAGACGGTGTCGGCGTGGCGAGCCGCCTCCTCCGGCAGCGACGTGACGTGGACTCCCCCCAAGGCCACGTGCACGCCGCGCCGGCGGTAGTGATCGGCGATCTCGTAGGCGCGCCGGGCCGAGGTGATGTAGACTTGAATGCCGACCAGCTCCGGCTCGTCCTCCAGATCGAGGTGCTCCACGTGCTCGTCCTCAATCGTCACCTCGTCGTCGTCGCGCAGATAGGCGGCGAGGGTAGCCAGTCCCAGCGGCGGAAAGAGCGAGTACTTGATCGGCCGCCAGAAGGGGCTCCGGGCTGCGGTCAGGGCAGGCAGTATGAGCTTGACTCTCACGATCGTTACCTCGGCGAGGAATGGTGACTACCGGGCTCTGATCCGATGATAGGCGGGAGCGCCCATCCTGGCGACCCACTGAGTATGGTCTTGCGCGCACCCGGGTGCTTGACGGCCGGTCTCGTTTGTGGCTTGCTATAGGGGCGCGGGCGGTGAGGAGAGCGGCCCATGCTCAACGTGCTGGTGGTGGAGGACAACGCGCGGCTGCGCGCGGCCCTCAAGCGCGGGCTGGAGGAGCTGCCCGACGTGCGGGTGGCCTACGACTGCGACTCGGGGGAGGCCGCGCTCGCGTACTGCCTGGAGCATCGCCCCGACGCCATCCTGCTGGACGTGCAGCTCGCAGGCGCGGTCAACGGCATTGACACCGCGGTCGCGGTGCGCCGGGAATTGCCGCGCCAGCCGGTGGTGTTCTACTCCATCCAGGACGACGAGGCCTACTACCGCGCCTTCCGCAGCTCCGGCATCCTCAGCCACTACGCCTACGTGCGCAAGTCCAACTACCTGCTGCCAGAGATGATTCTGCCGCTGCTGCAGGATGCGGTAGCGGGCAAGAGCTTCATTGATCCCGAGATTGAAGTGCGGGTGCAGGAGGTGCGGCACAAGGACGCGCAGTCGCCGATGGCGCTGCTCGAGCCCAACGAGCAGGAGGTGGCGCGGATGCTGGCGCGCGGCATGACCAACCAGCAGATCGCCGCCCGGATGGGCTTTCGCGACAAGCGCACCATCAGCCGCACCAACGGCCAGGTCTATGCCGCGTGGGGCCTGGGCGACACC
Organism: Armatimonadota bacterium; assembly: GCA_035527535.1. NCBI lineage: Bacteria > Bacillati > Armatimonadota > Armatimonadota bacterium. The sequence goes on along the minus strand of DATLAK010000013.1, from coordinate 5,950 downwards.
GCCACCGACGACAAGGTGGCGCGCACGCGCGCCGCCCTCATCGTGCGCGCGGGACGCCTCATCTCCTGGGACCGACAGGGTCGCCCCCGCGTGCTCAACGAACGCGGGGAATGGGTCGAGTGGGAGGGGTGATGCTCATCGTCCTCCTCATCTACTTCGCGCTCCTCGCCCTGTCCGTCTTCAACACCATCGTCCTACTGTGGCTGGGCGCGACGGTGCTCCTTGCTGCGGAACGCCGCGGCTGGGGCGCCTGGCTGGCAGGCTGCGGGTTGCTCGCAGGCGGCGCGGTCTTCATCAGCCACTCCGCGGTGCTCATGCGCAGCGCCTCCGTCATCAGCGCCGAACTCAACGCGTGGTGGCCCCTGGGATGGGCGGCGCTGGTGTTCGCGCCCTTCGCCTGGTACGTCGCCATGCTCTGGCATACCGGCTACTGGGACGACCGCGACTCCGCGCTCCATCGTCGCCACCGCCCGCTGCTGGGGGCGACGACGATGCTGGCCTTGGCGCTGCTGGCGCTGCTGGTGGTCGCCCGTCCCCTGCCGTTCGCCCTCAAGGCCAGCGGCCTCGACCTGTCCACGACGCCGGCCGTGCTCGGCATGCCACTGGTGGTGCTGCTTTACCCGCTGTTCATCGCGTCCTGCATCACCTTCTCGTTGGCCGCCGTGCTCCGGCCCGCGCCGGCGACGCGGGCGATGGGAGGGTTAGCCCGCCGCCGCGCCCGCCCGTGGCTCATCGCCGCCGCGGGCATGCTGCTGGTAGTCAGCCTGCTCGTGGTCGGCGTCATGGTGTGGCTGCTGCGCCGCGGAGCCCACGCCCTCGACCAACCGCTTGACTGGCTGGCGATGGATCTCGGCTGGTTCGACCTCGTCGTTACTTCCCTGATTTCCGCCGCCGTCGTGCTTATCGGGCAGGCGGTCATCTCCTACGAGATCTTCACCGGCCGCACCCTTCCCCGACGCGGCCTGCGCCGCCAGTGGCACGGCGCGCTGCTCCTGGCTGCCGGCTACGGCATGGCGATCGCCGCCTGCTTCGCCCTGCTGGTGCCGACCGCCTACATCGTGCTGCTGGCAACCGTCGTCATCGGCCTGACCTACGCCGTGTTCAGTTGGCGCTCCCACCTGGAACGCGACGGCTACATCGCCCACTTGCGCCCCTTCGTCGCTAGCGAACGGGTTTACGACGCCCTGCTGACGTCGTCGCCGACGGCCGCGCCGGACATCGGCGCCTCCGCACCTTTCGTCGCCCTGTGCCGCGACGTGCTGGGCGCGCAGTCCGCCTGCCTGGTCGCCACCGGCGGCATCGCGCCCCTGGTCGGCCCGGCGCTCGTCTATCCGGAGGGCGGACCGCTGCCCGCCGATGTCCATCGAATCATTGCGCGCTGTGTTTCGCCCGAGGTGACGATCCTCGGCCTCGATCCGCTGGCGGGCGGCGTCATGTGGGCGGTGCCGCTGTGGAGCCCGCGCGGGCTGATCGGCGTGCTGCTGCTGGGGGCCAAGCGCGACGGCGGGCTCTATTCCGAGGAGGAAATCGAGATCGCCCGCGCCAGCGGACAACGATTGCTCGATACCGTCGCCTCAGCCAGTCTCGCGCAGCGGCTGATGGCGCTGCAGCGGCAGCGCTTCACCGACAGCCAGGTGCTCGACCGTCAGTCGCGGCGCGCCCTCCACGACGAGATACTGCCCGGGCTGCACGCGGCGATGCTCGCGCTGCGCAGTCAATCTGCTCGCGGGCAGAATCGGGACGAGGCGCTGGCGCAGTTGGCGCAGGTGCACCAGCGCATCTCCGCCTTGCTACGCGAGATGCCCGCCGGCGGCGCGTCGCAGGTCGCGCAGATAGGGCTGCTGGCCGCGCTGCGCCGGATGGTGGAAGCTGAGTTCCCCCGCGACTTCGAGGCGGTTTCCTGGCAGGTTGACGCGCCGGCCGAGGAGAACGCGCGGGCGCTGTCGCCGCTCACCGCAGATGTCCTGTTTTACGCCGCCAAGGAGGTCATCCGCAACGCCGCGCGCCACGGTCGCGGGGGCAACCCGGCGCGCTCGCTGCGCCTGCGCATTGACGCCGCGTGGCGCCAGGGCCTGGAGATTCGCATCACCGACGACGGCGTCGGTCTGCCGACGATGCTGCGTCCCGCGCCGGCAGACGGGCAGGGCCTGGCGCTGCACGGCACCATGCTGGCGATCATCGGCGGATCGCTGGTGACGGAGGGCAAGTCGGGGGCGGGCGCCACCGCCGCGCTCTTCCTGCCTGAGGAACGCTGCCGGGAAGTCTGAACGCGCGCCTCGCGCTCTGGCGCGCGTGCCTGGCCGCGGCCTTGACAAGCAAGGGTGAGCGATGTAGGCTAACCAGCGAGGCAATCCACAACATGCGGCCCGACCGCAGGCTGCGGCGCGTCCGTGCGGCGGCCGCCCCGGTGCGGGTTGAGCACGACGTAAGATTGAGGCATCAGACAAAGCCTGCGCCCTGGGCCGAAGGCTCCGCGCAGCACCCCCAGGGCGCATCGCAGCACGAACCCTCGCAGGAGGTGTAATCATGCTGTCTATGCCGTCCTCGTGGAAAGCGCCGACCCCGACCCTGCGCACCCGCGCCAAGGTCGCGGCGACCCACGCCCTAGCCGATCCCCTTTTCAGCCTGCTCGCTCGCAGCTCGGACGAGAGCCTGGTGCGCTTGGTCGCCGTGCTCGAGCGCTACGTCGCACGCTACCCCGCGCACCGCGCGCAACTGCAGCAGCTGCGGGAGCTGTTCGAGCGCCGGCACCCGTCGCTGGAGCTGGGGCGCAAGATCATGACCCAGCTTCACCCTAACTGCCGCCGCAAGCTGATCATCAACCTGGGGGTCAACGCCACTTGGCTGGGGCAGCACATCCGCAATGATTTCAAGGCCCAGTTCGGCCTGCTCCCCCCCTACCTGATGGTCATCAGCCCCACCATGCGCTGCAACCTCAAGTGCCTGGGGTGCTACGCCGGCGAGTATCCCCGCGACACCGACCCCATGAGCTTCGAGACCCTCGACCGCGTGGTGACCGAAGCCAAGCAGATAGGCATGTTCATGTTCACCATCACCGGCGGCGAGCCGTTTGTGCGCCCGGATCTGCTCGACCTCTACGAGAAGCACAGCGACGCGGTGTTCCTGGTCTACACCAACGGCACTCGCATCTCCGACGCCGCCATCGAACGCCTGCAGCGGCTGGGCAACGTCGCCCCCGCCATCAGCATCGAGGGCTTCGAGAAGGAGACCGACTTCCGCCGCGGCAAGGGCGTCTATGCCCAGGTGATGGACACCATGGAGCGGCTGCGGCAGGCGGGGGTGCTGTTCGGCTTCTCCGGCACCGTCACCCGCCTCAACGCCGACGCCTACCTGCGCGACGAGTTCCTCGACCTGATGATCGAGAAGGGCTGCCTCTTCGGGTGGTTCTTCATGTTCGTGCCGGTGGGGCAAGATGCGACGGTGGAGCTCATGCCCACCGCCGCCCAGCGCGACGCCATGCGCCGCAAGATCATGCAGGCGCGACGCACGCGGCCGATTTTCGTCGCCGACTTCTGGAACGACGGCTGCCTCACGGGGGGATGCATGTCCGCCGGCACCCTCTACCTGCACCTGAACTTCCGCGGCGACCTCGAGCCCTGCGTCTTCATGCATTTCGCCAGCGACAATATCCACGACCTCTACGCCAACGGCGACCACCTGTGGGATGTCCTGCGGTCGCCCCTGTTCACCGCCATCCGCGACGTCAACCGCAGCCAGCCCAACCCGCTGCGCCCCTGCCCCATCGTGGATCACAACGAGCTGCTGGAGGAGGTCCTCACCAAGACCGAGGGCGTTTACTTCACCCACAAGGGCGCGCAGGACATCATCGGGCGGCTGGCGCAGCCCGTGCGCGAGTGGTCCGCCGCCTACGCCGAAATGGCCGAGACGGCGTGGAACAGCCCCGAGTACGAGTGGGCGCGCACCGGCGCGTGGCTGAAGGAGAAGCCGCCCGCCACCCCGGCCGAGACCAGGCACTAGGTTCTACGGAAGCCTCAGCGTGCATTGGGCCCCCGGTGCGGACTTCCCGTGCCAGGACTACGAGCGCAAGGCGTCCGGCGCAAGACGTAGGGTGTTGGTCGGGAGTCTATTGATGCCATCTCCACCTGAGGAAGAAACCTCCAGCGCGCAGCCGAAGCGCCGGGTTGGCCGCTTGGCGGTTGCGTCACTGGTGCTGGCGGTCGCCAGTGTCTCCAGTTGGTGGCTCGTGTGGCCGACGTTCGCCGCATGGTTGGCATTGCTCGATCGGGGCTGGGTCCAGCGGTTGCCGGCGCTGGTCCATATTCGCGTAGCCGCTGGTTTTCTGGTGTTCGGCTTCTTCCCCCTGCTTTCATTGGTTCTCGGCGCCGTCGCGCTCGACCTGACTTGGACTTGGACTTGGCGGCCGCGCGCACAGCGTCGGTGGGACATTGTCGCCGGCTTAGGTATGGCGATCTCGGGTGCACTTGCATTGGTGATAACGGGAGCGCCAGAGCTCGGCCTGCCCGTTCGGATAGGCATCATGGCGGGGCTTGCGATAATCCTGCAGCTGAGGCGACTGGATTCGTTATCCGTAGCTGCCATTTCTGTCCCATTGGGAGCCCTCTCATTGATCAGCGCCTGGCCATTATCGTGGCGCCTCGCGCTAGCGGTATCGGCCTTCATGCCAGCAGTGGGCGTGCTGACCGCTCGTCGGAGCCGGCGGCCGCTGCTCGCCGCACTCGTGGCCACGTCAGCAGCGGTGGCTGCCCTCTTCGGCGGACTGCCCGGAACATGGGCGCGTGCGACTACGATGGCAGACGGTGCGTGGTGCGCCGGCAACATGAAGGGGTTGGCACTCTACGCCATCTGGTATGCTCAAGACCACGATGGCCGTCTGCCGGATGCGGACAAATGGTGCGACCAGTTGCTGCCTTACGTCGGCGTAGTCGCCGAGGTTGGCGCGATTGGTCGCAGACCACGCCTGCGGTTTACGTGTCTGAGGGCGCTAGGGCGACGATCAGGGTATGCCTTCAACCGGGCGCTGAGCGGGGTGAGGCTATCTGACATCCCTGAGCAGGACCAATTCAACGCAGCCCTACTTTTCGAAAGCGATCTGGGCTGGAACGGCGCGGGCGACATTAGCGATCTGGCCGTGCCCCCGCGGCATAATGGGATATCGTTCATCGCCTTCGCCGACGGCCATGTGAAAGCGGTTGCTCTTGCAGAAGCGCGAGAGCTGATCTGGCAGCCTCTGTATTTGTCACATAGCTTTGGGACACGGGTGGGACGCGAGAAAACCCCTGGACTCGTGCCCTCGCCTGGGTGACGGTACGGGAAATCCGTAGCTGGTGAGCGGCGGGATACGGGTTGAGGCGAGACAGCGAAGCCCGCAGCCGCCGCCGGGGGTGAAGGGTCTCACCAAGGCGCGTTTGGGGGTCAGCCGACGAGCAACACAACAAGACGCGTGGGCTAAAAGCGAACCGCCGCTGCAGGTTTCTGCCGCGGCGCGCAGAAGCATGCGCCGACACGACCCAGGTCGCGTCTCTCCCTCCGCCAGGGAGAGACGGCGACGCCCCGTCACCACCCGAGGTGCTGACCCATGTCATCCCGCCGCCACCATCACCATCGCGCCGAGCGCTCCCCCGGCGTCGCCCCGCACGACATCGTGCGCGAGGACTTCGAATGGCTTACCACCAGCCGGCGCCTGCGCACCACGCGCTGGGTCGAGGAAGCCATCCTCATGCAATCGGTCGAGGGCCACGCCCATGAGGGCCACGCGGCCTTCCGCCATCACCAATACGTCAACACCACGATGGATGACATCGTTGACTCGCTGGGGCGCGACGCGCGGCTGGTCGCCCGTCAGCGCCAGGCCCTGATTGATGATATCGCCGACTGGGTGCGCGCGGCTATCGCCGGCGCGGCGGGCAATCTGGCGGTGGCGGATGACGGCGCGTGCCTGCTCGAGATC